>JANXZC010000168.1 GCA_025355725.1 Syntrophus sp. (in: bacteria) | reverse complement strand
GCCGTCATCAATTCCTTTCCCCGTGACTATTTTGACCGGGACGAATCGCTCCAGCGCCTGGGTAACTATTTTCCTCAGGATAATCTTGCCGAGGTCGCCATCGAAAGCCGTCCGGCCATCATCGGGCCGGCCGGGGCCATTCTCCGCTATCTGGAGGAGACGCAAAAGGAACATCTTGCCCACGTCAATCATTTGGAGGAAATGGCATGGAAGCATGTGCTCCTCCTCGATGATATCGCCAAGGGAACGCTGGAGTTGTTCCATACCATCCAGGAGCGCAAGAAAAAGGGTTCCCTCTTTTCTGTTCTCGACGAAACGGTGACGGCCATGGGGGCAAGGCGGTTGCGCTGGTGGCTCCATTATCCCCTGACGGAACCGGCAAAAATACAACGGCGACTTGGTTCGGTTGGGGAGATCAAGGAGCATCATCTGCTGCGAGAGGAACTGCGCAAGATCCTGGAGAATATTTATGATCTTGAACGTCTGAGCGGACGGGTGGCAATGGATATGGCCAACGCGAGAGATCTGGTGGCCCTGAAGACTTCTCTCCAGGTTATTCCGCAGCTTAGAGGGCTCCTCCAATCCATGACGTCGCCCCTGATCCGTTCCCTCCTGAGCAGGATGGATGATCTGCCGGAGACGACGGCGCTTATCGACCGCGCCATTATTGACGACCCTCCCCTGACAATTCGCGAAGGGGGAATAATCAAGGATGGCTTTGACGAAGAGCTTGACCATCTCCTGTCTCTGTCCCGAAATGGCAAGCAGAACATTGCCGCCCTTGAAGAGCGGGAGCGAAAGAAATCGGGAATCCCGTCCCTCAAGGTAGGATTCAATCAGATATTCGGATATTATATCGAGGTGACGAAGGCCAATACCCATCTGGTCCCACTTGACTATATCCGCAAGCAGACCCTGGTGAATGCCGAACGTTATATCAACCAGGAACTGAAGGAATTTGAACAGACCGTCCTTCATGCCGAGGAAAACGGCAGACAACGGGAATATGAGCTATTTCTCCGGATCAGGGAAGAAATCGCCCGGCATATCAGACAGATTCAAGAAACATCGTCCTGTCTGGCCGACCTGGATGCGTTGACCTCTCTGGCCGAGGTAGCGGAAAAATACGGTTATTGCTGTCCTGTCGTCGATGATGGGGAAGTAATCGAAATCGCTGACGGTCGGCATCCCGTAGTGGAGAGGATGGCCCTGGCGGAAGGTTTTGTGCCCAATGACACTTATCTGGATCTGAATCAAAACCGGCTCCTCATCATTACCGGACCCAATATGGCCGGTAAATCGACCTTCATCCGCCAGATCGCCCTGATGGTAATTATGGCTCAGATGGGGGGCTTTGTCCCGGCAAAAAAGGCCCATATCGGCGTTACGGACCGCATTTTTACTCGTATCGGCGCTGCCGACAGCCTTGCCAGGGGGCAGAGCACCTTCATGGTGGAAATGAAAGAGATGGCGAATATCCTGAATCATGCGACCCGCCGGAGTTTGATCATTCTGGATGAAGTAGGTCGGGGAACGAGCACTTTTGACGGTCTGAGCATTGCCTGGGCCGTCGCCGAGTATATTCATGATGAAACCCATCTCGGTGCCAGGACCCTATTTGCTACCCACTATCATCAATTGACCGAACTGGCCCTGACCCATGAAGGGGCTAGGAATTATAACATTGCCGTCCGGGAGTGGGGAGACCGGATTATTTTTCTCAGAAAGATCATGGAAGGGGGGACAAGCAGAAGCTACGGAATTCAGGTCGCCAGATTGGCCGGCGTTCCCGATGAGGTGATCCGGCGTTCCCAGGAAATTCTCAAAAATCTGGAAAAAGGGGAGCTCGATGATATGGGTGTCCCCAGGATTGCCCGGGGGAAAAAACCCGCCGCCAAAGGCCGGATGACAAATCAGCTTAACCTCTTCATGGATGACAGGGATATCATTTTAAACGAACTGGGGGACCTCGATACGACTTGTCTTACCCCCCTCGAAGCCTTAAATCGCCTTCACGAGTGGCAAAACAGGATAGGGGGCAGGAGGAAATGAGAGAAATTGGGATCACTTCCTTTTTTCTGATATCAGTCCTTTTGTTCTCCTTCCCGGCGCTGGCGGCGGACTGGTCGCCCCTGATGAAACGATTGATTAATGACGGGTTTGAAGAGAAGTCGGTGCGGGCGCTTTTCAGCCGTAATGACGTCCAGTTTGATCCGGAACCGATGGCAACGAAAATGAATGAACTCTTGAGGCTCTCACCCAATTATCCGGTGTCGTCAAAGCCATCCGTAAGCAGGGAAGTTCATAAACGTTATCTTCGCCCCGACATGATCAATCAGGCGCGGGCATACCTGGAGCGGAACCGCACAATTCTGGAGCGAATTAGCCGGACCTACTGTGTCCCGAAAGAGGTCGTGGTATCCATTCTCCTGGTTGAAACCCACCTGGGGGCCAACACGGGGAAAAGAAGGGCCTTTCATGTTCTTTCCAGTATGGCCCTGAGCACAGATTTTGAACAGGTTAGATCTTTTGTCCCGTCGAGGCTCATACGCAACGATAACGAGGAATATGCCCGGACGCGGTGCCGGGAAAAATCGGATTGGGCCTACAATGAGCTGAAATTTCTATTGGAATATTCGCGAATCAACAACGCCGATCCCCTTTCCATTCCCGGGTCGATCTATGGGGCAATAGGTATTTGCCAGTTTATGCCTTCCAATGTCTTTCTCTATGGAGTCGATGCGGATGGCAAGGGGAGCATCGATCTTTTTTCCACTCCCGACGCTTTAAACAGTATTGCCAACTATCTTCACCAGAATGGCTGGGGATGCCGCATAGAAAAAAAGAACCGGCGCCAGGTAGTTATGACCTACAATCGCAGTCAGGTTTATGCCAATACCGTCTTGGCCGTGGCCGACCTTTTGCGGGCAAAGAAACGGGAGCGGGGCCGATCAAACCGGGCAACATAGAACTGCGGGGAGGACCAGGGTCATGAGCGCCGCTGTGAAGTTCAGGGGGGCGATCCCCATATTACTTCAGGATCATTGTTTGGGTTTTTCATTTTTCTCTAGTTCAAAGAAATACGAAGGCTGATAGCCGAACAACCATGGCCAGGCCAGTACGGGCGGTAAAAAAGCCTGTGGATGTAAAACACATTCTTCGCAATGGTAACTTCCTTGTCTTTGTACCCCCCTCTAATTGCAGGATATACGTGGTGCTGGCAAAGGAAGTGCCCCGATCCCTCAGCTCTTAAGGAGGAGTAGCCCCTTTAATTAAAAGATGTTATTCTTAGTCGTCATCTGGGTAAGTTTATAGCTACTAATGAGCATGGCGCCCTCTTGGTGGGGTACATTTTCCAGATGGGCACTCACCATAACACCCATGGGAACCACCTTTAGCTTGAGATAATAAACGTAGCCCGGCTTTACCTTAATTGTTGCTTCACCTGACCGTACAGACCAAACCTCTTTCCTCTCGCCAAAGTTAGTACCGGGCTCAGTAAGACTTCCTGTTGTAAATTTGACATCTCCGGCAGGAACTGAAAAGAGATAATATTTAGAGTATGGCATAGCAACGATTGGCTTTCCATCGGCTTTAATCTGGACATCTACAATGTCAGTGAAGGTCCACGTTTCCCGCAGTATATAGACAAGCCCATTTCCTGGTAGTAAGTTAACCTCTGAAGGGTTATTGGGATCTATCTTCCGTTCCATACGCTGAGAAATAGCCGCTTCCTCTTCTGGAGTAATTACCACGGAGAAAGCATAACGGGCAGAAACCACGTATCCGTTGCGGCTATAGTTGTAATATGCTCTTGCTTCGTATTTACCCGGTGAGGGTGGATCGAACATTAACAAACCCCCAGCCAAGCCTTTAGGTATGTATTTATAGTCCCCGCCTTCAGAATCTGGAGAGCCTACGGGCACTATACATATCCAATCACTATCATTGCCTGGCGCATTAGAAAAATTAACCTTGATCTTTTCACCGTAATTATAGATGTCCTTGTCAGTATTCACAATTGATGCTCCACCGACAGGGCTAGGCTGGTAGAATAAGGTCATCATGATCAAAAGGACAATAGAAACTATTGATCTAATCTTTAGATTTTCTGTCTGCATATGTTTTCTCCTTTCTTTGAGTCGATGTTAGGATGGAAATATGGCGCAAGTAGGTTTAGCCCCCAATTACCGCAACCTTTCTGTATTTGCAGTAGGTTACTCGTCTTGTTTCGGTGCCTGCCGAACCTGCATAAGATAGTAGGGGCAACCAAACATCATGATACAGACGATCAACATACCTATAGTTTTCACTAAAAGTGTGCCTATTTTAAAATGTTGCACCAGAATGGGCGATCACTACTGGGCACTGTCGATCCATATGTTGAGATAATTAAAATCCTACCATAAACTTTACGCCGATTTCTGTAGATTGATTTTTTGGTTCATATGCTCCGACCCCTATGTAAGATCCATTATAGGTCACGCTTTGAACGTCCGACTTATCAATATTCCAATATCTAATAAATGGTTCCAATGTGTAAGACATCCGACCTCTTTGTTTCTTGACGAATATAGCGCCTCTCCCGCCATAACCGCCGTTCTGGTTATTACTAACGTCGTTGAGGCCGGCTACAGCCTTGCTTAAATAGCTTTTTTGCATCCCTTTCCAAAAATAATCATATTCAAGAACAACACCGGCAGACCAACCGTTATCGAAAGCATTTACCACTTCGATACCAATCGGACTGTAGTAATAGTTTGATTCTCTTAGATATCCTTTTTTCCCTGTTGAAGTGACTTGTCCAGATGTATTATCGCTCAAATACCTGTAACCAAAGCCAATGAACGGCGTCATTGTGAATGAACTTAAGAATTTAAAGTCGTAGCCTCCAAGCGCCCTGATTTCAAATAAGTTGTCGTTGATATTACTCATTGTCCCTGATCCTGAACTGTCATAGTCTACCTGTCCATAACTGTACCTGCCTGCAACTTTAATCATGACATTATTGCGATAAGTATAGGCCGCATCAATTCCGAACATTGGTCCCTTTTCACTCATGACATCAGGCTCTTTATACTCAATGAGAGATATTTCCGGTCCTACTTCCCAAGTGTGCAGTGCTTTTGAAATGGATTGAGTTGCCTGTGCAAAGGAAAATGATACAGACAAAGCGATAGAAAATGTAACCATAAAGAACATGTAGATTGATCTTAACACTAATCGTGCGGATGCATCTCTTTGTCTTTTCATAATCAGTTCCTCCGTAAATTGACTAAAAAAATCTTATGTAACAGGGATTTAGGAATAATAATCCCTGCCCCCAGCCTTCTCGATTAATTTGTCTTTTGGGGTGAGAGAGAATTTTTAAAATGCATAATAAAATCAGTAACTGTTTTATCCGCCGCAAAAGCATATTCATTCTTAAGTAGCTTGTAGTTATCAGCTTTTAAAGCATCCATTGTGTTAATTCTATTGAAATATATGGAATCGTAACTATAACCCTTCTGCCAGATTATATTTTTTTCTTTATTCTTCATAGTTATAATAGTATCAATCATCAAGACACTTGAATTAAGCTCTACCCTGATATCGTCCACTTGAAATTCTAAGACAGCATATAAATTATCGGTCAGGGGTTCTTTGATAGTTTTTTCTTCAACTGTCATATTAGGCCAATTGGGGATCTCATTTTTTGACCGTTCAATAAACTTATCCATGACCAACCTTCCGAAATCCGGTCTTGTGGGATCGTCAGACTCTTTCGATATACTGTGATGAACTGCATAGCCTATCCCGGCGCCGATAGCTCCCAAAATAACGCCTGACACAACTATTGAGGTTATCATGTTCCCCGTTCTATATGTACGAAAATCTGATGTCTCATAGCGGACCACTTTTAGCGGTTGCAGTTCGGCGACGGAATCTTTTTTAACATAGGGCTGATTTGGCAAACCACAACCCTGAATCATTGATACAAAAAAAAGACAGATTACAGTGATAGAAACATATTTTTTCATCAGACTTTTCCCTTTCTATTTGGTTTGAATTTCCCACAGGAACGAGGAATTCCCGGCAAACACAACCCCATAAAATGTAAGTAACATCACGCTAAGCAAAATAACGCAAGCCATTCTTTGCATAAGTCATCTCTCCCTCGAAAATGATGATGTCCGATTCTGTTCGGGCCGCATAAGCGCCAGTGAGACCGGCGAGCGCCGGTTAGCAAGACAATCGAAACCCGCAAGCGCGTTGTCCTGACTGAATTTGTATCCTATATAAAGCCTCATATAAAATAGCTCTATTCTTGAACTACTACCGGCTTGGGCTCCTCTTTCTTTTCAGCCTTTAGAACCACAAACCTCTTAATGATTTGGGTGTTGTGCAAATCTGTTTTTCCAGATACCGCAAGGTTGTTGTTTATTTTCTTTGTGTTTTTTATGAAGGAGTTGGCGCTTGATAATCAATTCGTTCATGGCAGCCTATTTGACCTTTCCGAAGGATTTGTGGTGCAAATTGCAAAAGGAACTTTACTCTCTGTGATCAAAAGATATTCCGTTTATAAATGTTTTGTTGTCAGTAGTCAACAGAATATCCCTCTCGCTTCTGTTAAGTCTCAATTAGTAGGAGGCGAACTTGACGATCGAAGAGGCATTTGGGGAAGTAATCAGGGTGCTCCGGAAGGCAAATCAAATCTCACAAGAGAAGCTTGCTGAGGTAAGCAATCTTGACAGGAGTTTTATTTCTCTCCTGGAATGTGGCCATAAGCAACCTTCTCTTATCACTATTTTTCAGCTCGCAAAGGCGTTCAATATTTCCGCTTCAAAAATCCTGTCGCTTGTTGAAGAGAAAATCAGAAAATAGTTGGGATGTGCTTGTACCGATTTATTTTGGTTATGTGCAGGAGTGATCGTTGGGAAAATGAAATTTGTCGTTTATTGCTGTCACCTAGTGTTATTATAGCAATGAATGTATAAACTGCGTTAGCTAGTCGGAATAAAATGGAAAGAGAGAATCTGAAAATACACCTTGTGTTGGAAGATGACATCCGGCTTTTTCAACTTCATGGGCGGTGCGACATTGAAAGGAAATTCTGATTCTGACAAGATATTATGCCCTGGGTCGTTACCATTCTGTCTTGACGGGATAACGGGTGATATGGGCGTCGGGGGTGAGAATGGTCATGCTTCCGGCGATGGCTTGACAAATAAGAATCCGGTCGAAAGGGTCTTTATGTAAATCCGGCAAACGGGTTAGTTGCAAGACTGCCGCTTCATCCAGAGGGCAGGTATCGATACGGTGCCGGGTACGGTTGAAACGGATGAAGTCGTGTATTGGTTCGGGCAGGGGTAATTTGCCAAGACGGTGCTTAACGATGATTTCCCACGCAGATACAGCGCTGAGATAGACTTCGTTGTTGGGATCAGCAAACAGACGCCGGGCATTTTCAGAAAGATCATCGCTGTCGGCGATAATCCAGAGAAAAGTGCAGGTATCGAGAAGAATATTCATGTCGCCATGCCGGAAAACAAGGCGATGGTCTCTTCCGGCAGTTCGTCAAAAAATGAGGATGGAACCTCGAATGTCCCTTTGGCAAGACCAAGCGGACGTTTTTCCTTGTCTTTATGGGCGATGGGACAGATTTCGGCAACCGGGCGGTTCCGTTTGCAGATAATGATTCGCTCCCCACTTTCCGCTGCATCAAGGTATTGAGAGAGATGCGTCTTGGCTTCGTTCACGTTGATGGTTATCATGATGGTTGCATACTAGACCATATGCTGGACCAAGTCAAGATCATTGTTTGAAGACTACTTGATACAGACCCGGCGGATCTGTTTAAAATCGGTTACGCCTTGAATTGCCTTCTGGATGCCGTCCTGAAGCAGGGTGGTCATGCCTTCGGACATGGACATTTGCCGCAGTACTTCCACCTGTTCGTGCTTCTGGATCAGCCGCTTGACGTTGTCTGAGGCGACCAACAGCTCGTGGATGCCCATCCTTCCCTTGTATCCTGATTTATCACAGATATCGCAGCCTTTCGGACGGTAAAGGGTGAAGTCGTCAGTATAGGTGATATTGAGTTTCTTAAAGTCTTCCTCACCATAGCTCTCCACCATCTCGTCAAATTCCTGCTGAGTAGGGTGATAGGGTTCCTTGCAGTTCTTGCAGAGGGTACGCACCAGACGCTGGGCAAGAATACCCAGGAGGGCGTCGGCGAAGTTCAGCGGGTCGATTCCCATATCCAGGAGTCTCGTGATGGTTTCCGGGGCGCTGTTGGTGTGGAGAGTGCTGAAGACGAGATGCCCGGTCAGGGAGGCCTCGACGCCGGTCTTTGCGGTTTCGAAATCCCGCATTTCACCGACCATGATGACATCCGGGTCCGCCCGGAGGAAGGCCCGCATGGCTGCTGCGAAATCGAAGCCGATCTTTGATTGTACTTGAACCTGGCGGAGTCCGTACTGGGTAATTTCGACGGGATCTTCGGCGGTCCAGATCTTCCGGTCCGGGGTGTTGATATGGTGCAGGGCGGCATGGAGGGTGGTGGTTTTACCGGAACCGGTGGGACCCACCACGAGGATCATCCCGTAGGGCTTTTCGCAGATATCGAGGAGCCCCTTGTAATTCCGCGGTAACAGGGCCATTGCCTCCAGGGGCAAGGTTTCTCCTTTGGCCAGGATACGCATGACGATGTCCTCGACGCCGCCCTGGGTGGGGATTGTTGCCACCCGCAATTCGATTTCATCGCCCCCCGGTCTTCTGAATTTGATTTTTCCGTCCTGGGGAAGTCGTTTAATGGTTATATCAAGATTGGACATGATCTTGATCCTCGATATCAGGGCCAGCCGGTAACTGTAAGGAACCGTTTGATAGAGGGCGCAGTCCCCATCGACCCGGAATCTCACTTCTACATTCTTTTTGCCGACGTTGGGTTCGATATGAATGTCGGAGGTACGCCGGACATACGCGTCATTGATAATCTTGTTGACAAGCTGCATAATGGCGCTGTCTGATTCGGTGACGATATCTCCATCTTCATCTTCATCTCCTTCGTCCGCATCGGCGTCCATTTTCCCCAGGATGTCGGAAATAGAGGTTTCATCTTCCGGTGACTGGTAAAAATAACCAATGAACTTGATGATATCTTCAGTAAGGGCCACGTCATAGCGGATTGCCTTGGTCTTCATGAGGTTTTCGATCATATCCCGCTTGAGGATGTTATTGGGGTCGTCCACCAGGATATTGATGTTGCCGTCTTCCAGCCTGCTGATAGGCACCCATAGTTCTCTGCGCAGGTAGTCCCTCTTGAGATTCTTGATGAGATCACCGGGAATGGGGATTTTATCGTTGAACTGGACAAACTTGCAGCGATAGAACTCGGCAAAAGACTTCCCCATATCGTCCTTGGAGATCTTGTATTTTTTCATAAGGAAGGCTTCCATCGTTTCCTTCTGCTCCCGGGATTCTTCCCAGGCCGCATCCAGCCCCTCTTCCTTGATGAGGTCCCGGCTGATCAGGTAATCGAAGCGGGTCTTGCGCCTCCGGGCAAAACGCTCCTGGTTGAAGAAGGCGACGCCGAGGACTTCAGACATTTCGTGGAGAAAACCTTTTTCATCTTCTGAAAACTTGCCGATCCCTCCTTTTTTGTTGAGAATCTGGATAACCCCCATGAGCTTCCCGTTGTGGTATACCGGGGCGGCAAGAATCTGTTTGGTCCGGAAACCTGACTTCTTGTCCCAACTGGCGTCGAAGGTTAGTTCCTTGTCAATGGCCTTTAATTCTTTATCATCGTAAGTGTCGGCAATATTGGCAATTTTCCCTGTATTGGCCACATAGCCGGCAATGCTGCGATTGCTGATGGGGACCCGGATTTCGTTAATTGTTGATCCGGAAAGAAACATGGAAAAAATCTCGTTTCTCATACGGTCAACGATATAAATCGTAAGTGAGTAGGCATCAAAGAGGTTGAGGATGCCGTCCTTCAGATCTATGAGAATCTGCTTGATGTTTTGGGCGGAGTGGATCCGGTTGGTGATATCCTGAAGGTTCTTGCGGCGTTGAAGTTGCTCTTCCAGTTCGTTGATCTGTTGGGATGCGGGATTGGCCATCTTAAATATTCCCTTTAGAAGTCTGTCACAAGCTTTGAGAAATCGGCAACTCTGCGGAATAGAGACGAGATCTCTTCAAGAAGAGACAGACGATTATATTTTATGTCCTCCTCTTTGGCCATAATCATGACGGCGTCAAAGAACGAGTCAACCGGGGCGCGCAAACTGGCCATCTCTACGAGGGCTGATTCATAATGACGTCCGTCGAGGTACGTCAGGGCCTTGGCACGGACGCCAAGAAAGACCCGGTAAAGTTCCCGTTCCTCCCCTGCCTGAAACAAACTTTCCTGAACGGCCCCGCCCTGGAAATCCTTGAGGATGTTGGATACGCGCTTGAAGGCAACGGCCAGGGGCTGGAAATCAACGTGACTACGGAATGTTTCCATGGCCACGATCTTCTTCAGAGTCTCCGTTAAATCAGAAAAACCGGCGGTGACAACAGCGTCAACGACATCATAAGGATGTCCCTGGCTGATCAGTTGATTCTCGAAGCGGGCCTTAAAGAACTCCATGACATCACTCTTTACGTCCATGGCCGGCCGTTTGATCCGGTCTTGCAGGTTATCGAGGCTGTAGGCGATCAGTTCGTCCAGTTTCAGGGGATATGCCTTGTCAAGGATGATGTTGATGACGCCCAGGGCTTGTCTGCGCAGGGCATAGGGATCGGCAGTTCCTGAGGGGGTGAGGTTGACGCTGAAGAAGCCCGTGATAGTGTCCAGTTTGTCGGCAATACTGACGATGGCCCCTTCCTCGGTTACGGGCAGTTCCCCGCCGGCTGCCAGGGGAAGATAATGTTCGTAAACAGCCCTGGCGACGATCGGATTTTCTCCGGCCAGGAGGGCGTATTCGCGACCCATTACTCCCTGAAGCTCCGAGAATTCTCCCACCATCTGCGTATCCAGATCCGCTTTGGCAAGAACGGCGGTGCGGTCAACAGACTCCTTCAAGTCCGGATTGATCTTTTCGGCAATTTGGGCGGCGAGATTTCGGAAACGCAGCACCTTTTCGTAAGAGGTCCCCAACAGGGTATGATAGACAACTTTCTGCAGGTCTTCAAAGCGCTGATCGAGGGATATTTTCCGATCCTCCTCAAAAAAGAACCGGGCGTCGGACAACCTTGCCCGGATAACCTTTTCGTTGCCTCTGGTCACTACGGAAGGGTCACGGGCCAGGGTGTTGTTGATAGTAATGAAATGGGGGAGGAGCTTGCCATTGTCATCGACGACGGGGAAATACTTCTGGTGGGACATCATGGTCGTAATCAGAACTTCCCGGGGAAGATCCAGATATGCCGGATCGAAACTGCCGCAGACCGCGGTGGGATATTCCACAAGAAACGTGACTGTCTGAAGCAGGTCATCGTCAATGAATGGCTTTCCGGAAACATTTGCGGCGACCCGATGGGCTTCCTCGCCGATAATCTTTTTTCTTTCTTCAGGATCAACAACTACATAGGCGTTCTTTGTCTTTTCAAGATAATCTTTACAATCGGACACGGCAAAGGAACCGGGACTCATAAAACGATGTCCCCGGGAGGCATTGCCGCTCTGAATGTTCTCGATACTGAATGGGACAACGGCGCCGCCGTACATGGCCAGTATCCAGTGGATCGGTCGGGCGAAACGGATTTCCAGATTCGACCAGCGCATGGCTTTTTTAAAGGGAATGGATAAGATCAGCTTGGAAAGAAGCACCGGTAGCAGCTCGGCTGTGGGGCCACCGGCAATCTTTTTACGGGCACAGAGATATTCACCCTTGTCGGTGTCAATGATTTCAATCTCCGAGATCTCCAGTCCCTGTCCCCTGGCAAAACCGATTGCCGCTTTGGTCGGGGCGCCCTTGTCGTCAAAAGCGGCCTTCCTGGTGGGACCGAGTTTTTCGATAACCTGATCTTCCTGCATTTCTGATAAATCCGCCACGCACAGGAAGAGACGTCTTGGCGTGGCCATGGCAGTAACCTGCCCGTGCTGGACTCTTTCGCCTTTTAGGGCCTTGCGGATGAGATCATCCATATCGGCCATGGCCTTGGGTAGAAAGGCGGCCGGAATTTCTTCCGTCCCGATTTCAAGCAGCAATTCTTTTCCCATTCGATAATACTCCCGTGATCGCCTGTTTCTAAATTATTTGATGAGGGGATAACCCATTTTCTCACGCTGTTTTATGTATAACTCGGCGCTGAGCCGGGCAAGATTTCTGACCCTGCCGATGTAACTTGTCCTTTCGGCGACGCTGATGGCCCCCCGGGCGTTGAGCATGTTAAAGGTATGAGAGCACTTGAGGCAGCAGTCATATGTCGGCAGGACCAGTTCCATCTCGGCGGTGCGGATGCCTTCGCCTTCGTACATATCGAAGATCTTCCTCATCATCTCCACATCCGCCTTTTCGAAATTATAAATGGACCACTCCACCTCGCCCTTATGGTGAACCTCGCCGTAAGTCACCCGGTCGTTCCACTGCAGGTCGTAGACATTGTCGATCCCCTGGATATACATGGCAATCCGCTCGATGCCGTAAGTAAGCTCGGCGCATACGGGATGGAGATCCACGCCGCCGACCTGCTGGAAATAGGTGAACTGGGAGATCTCCATGCCGTCCAGCCATACCTCCCATCCTAAACCCCAGGCCCCCACCGTCGGCGATTCCCAGTCGTCTTCGACAAACCGGATATCATGTTCCATGGGATCGATGCCGAAACTCCGCAGTGAGTCAAGGTAGAGTTCCTGAATGTTCAGAGGCGACGGTTTCATGATTACCTGGTATTGGTAGTAATGCTGCAGGCGGTTCGGATTTTCTCCATAACGTCCATCCGTGGGGCGCCGGGAAGGTTCCACATAAGCAACATTCCAGGGTTCCGGACCCAGGGATCTCAGAAAGGTTGCGGGATTGAAAGTCCCAGCCCCTACCTCAAGGTCGTATGGCTGCTGGACAACACAACCATGGTTTGCCCAGTATCTTTCCAGTGAAAAAATCAACTCCTGAAAGGTCACTATAACCTCCTTACTGTTCAAAGATTCTGCAAGGTTATTAACGGTGCACGAATAACATGGCTAAGCATGGGTGTCAATAGGTATTTCAGCCGATAGCGCCTATCTGCCGGAGCTGATGGAGGACCTGCAGCGATTTCAGCTCCCGCCCCAAGAGATGCTGAATGAAATGGACGAGGAGTTGCCTGCTTTCCTGGGCAGTCTGCCGGGAAAGAGTGAGTCGTGAAAGTCTGTTGACGGGCATATCCTTGGCATGGATCAGGCTGCGGAGCGTTCCTATGGACAACGAGGGCGTGGGGGGGTGAAAGGCGTCGCAACGGCTGCACTTGAGCCCCCCACGGCTATTACTGAAGCGATATGAACTTTCAGTTTCCAAAGGCCTGTTACAGAGGGCGCAACGGTCAAGGACTGGTTCGTAACCGGAGAGGTGAAGGAGGCGGATTTCGAAGAAGGACAATAAACCGGGTATAAATGGTCCGTTGTCCATGACGGACAGAAAGTCAATTAACAACTCGAAAATCAGCTCGTTTTTTTTGCCTTCCACGGTAAAGGCGCCGGTCAGTTCAACCAGGTATGAGGCGGACATGCTTTTTTCAAGATCCGAGCGGATGGTGGGGAAATGATCAACCATGTCGCATTGATCAACGAAGGCCAAGGAATCGCCCTTTCGGGAGAAGCGAATGTCGGCGCATGAAAAAGGTTCGAGGGCATTGGCAAAACGACGGCGAGAGCTGCGGGCCCCTTTGGCAATTCCCTTTACCTTGCCGAATTCGAGGGTATAGAAGGTCGCGATGCGGTCCGATTCTCCATAGTCAAGGGTATGGAGAACGACGGCCCTGGTTTTATGAATGGCGCGGGTGTTCATGTCAATTGTGAAGCTCGTCGTAGGTTACCACGCCGCCCTTTATGGTCATGACGGCCTTTCCGGTCAGGCCCCAGCCAAGGAAGGGCGTATTTTTGCTGCGCGAACGAATCGCTTCGCGGTCGACCGTCCATGATCGCTGCAAGTCTATAATAGTCAGGTCGGCAGGGGCGCCGGGCCGCAGGGTTCCACCGGGAATACGGAGGATACCGGCCGGATTGGTGCTCATTTTCTCAATCAACTGGTTCAGGGTGAGGAGGTCCGTAGCGACGAGCCTCAGAGCCAAGGCCAGGGATGTTTCCAGCCCGATCATACCGCTTGCGGCATATTCGAATTCCACTTCCTTGTCCGTAAGGGCGTGGGGGGCGTGATCACTGGCAATCGCATCAATGGTTCCGTCCCGCAGGCCTTCCTTTATTGCCTCGACGTCGTCCTTCCCCCGCAAAGGGGGGTAGACCTTGAAATTAACATTATAGGTTCTCAGGTCATCGTCGGTCAGGGTAAAGTAATGAGGGGCCGTTTCGGCGGTTACCTTGACTCCTCTGCCCTTGGCCTCTCTGATCAGGCGCACGGACCCGGCCGTACTGACATGGGCGATATGGATGGATGACCGGGTGTATTCGGCAAGCAGCAAGTCTCTGGCCACCATAATATCTTCGGCAATGCCCGGTATTCCCGGCAAGCCCAGCTCCGTCGCTGCAAATCCCTCATGCATGGCGCCGCCGGAGGAGAGACAGGTGTCCTCGCAGTGGGAGATGATGGGAAGCCCAAGGGAATGGGCATATTCCAGCGCCCGGCGCATGACGGCGCTGTCCATGACCGGTTTACCATCGTCGGAAAGCGCGATGGCCCCGGCTTCTTTGAGATCCCAGTACTCGGCAAGTGATTTCCCCTCAGAGTGCATCGTGATGGCGGCGATGGGATAAATGTTGACAAGATTGGTTTCCGCCGCTTTTCTGAGAACAAATTCCGTAACGGAACGGGTATCATTCACCGGATTCGTGTTGGGCATGCAGGCAATGGATGTGAATCCCCCGGCGCAGGCGGCCTCACTGCCGGTCTGTATGGTTTCCTTGTATTCGAAGCCCGGTTCCCGCAGGTGGGTGTGCATATCGATGAGCCCGGGGGTGACTACCAAACCTGCTGCTTCAATGATGCCCGGCCCCTTTTTACTTGACGGCGACAGCTTTTCGCCGAGTTTGACGATCTTCCCGTTTTCGATCAAGATATCCATTTTGCCGTCGATATGTTGGGACGGGTCAATAATCCGGGCACCCTTGATAAGCCAATTCATATTATGCTTTGCCTCCTGTGAGAAGGTACAACAGGGCCATGCGTACCGCCACCCCGTTGGTGACCTGATCGAGAATGACCGAGTAGGGACCATCGGCAATATCCGGGGAGATTTCAACTCCCCGGTTGATCGGTCCCGGGTGCATGACGAGGACATCCTTTTTCGCCAGGGAAATGTTCTTTTTGCTCAGACAGAAGCGTTGGGCATATTCACGGAGGGAGGGGAAAATGGTCTGATGCTGGCGTTCGATCTGAATCCGGAGCATCATGATGACATCCGCCTCTTTGATGGCCTCGTCCAAGGATGAATAAACAGTGACCCCCATTTGTTCGATATCTCTGGGGATCATGGTTGCCGGTCCGGCGACTGCGACCTGGGCCCCCATTTTCTTCAGCCCGTAGATGTTGGAGCGGGCGACCCGGCTATGGGAGATGTCGCCCACAATGGCGATATTAAGGTTTTCGAGGCGGCCTTTCTTTGCCCGGATCGTCATCATGTCCAGCAGCGCCTGGGTGGGGTGCTCATGGGCGCCGTCGCCGGCGTTGATGATGGACTGTTTAACCATTCCTGCCAACATGTGGGGGGCCCCGGCAGCGCTATGACGGATGACGATAACATCAGGATTCATTGCCTCCAGGTTCCTGGCTGTATCCAGAAGGGTCTCTCCCTTGACCACGCTACTTGTCGAAGCGGAGATATTGATTGTATCGGCACTGAGGCGCTTTCCGGCAATCTCGAACGAGGTCCTCGTGCGCGTAGAGGCCTCGTAAAAGAGGTTAATAACCGTTTTGCCTCTTAAAGTCGGGACCTTTTTTATTTCCCGTGTTGATATCTCTATGAAGGAATCGGCCGTATCGAGGATGAGGAGGATCTCATCTGTAGAAAGCTCCTTGATGCCCAGGATGTCTTTTCTTTCTAATATCATATTGCTACTCCTCAGAATCCATCTCGATTACGACTTCATCGACGCCGTCCTTTTCCGTGAGATTGACGCTGACATCTTCCCACAGAGAAGAGGGCAGGTTCTTGCCGACAAAATCCGCCCGGATGGGAAGTTCCCTGTGCCCGCGATCGATCAGGACGGCCAGTTGAATCAGACGGGGCCGGCCGAAATCTATGAGGGCGTCCATGGCGGCCCGGATGGTTCTACCAGTAAAGAGGACATCATCCACGAGGACCACTTTCCTGTCATCCAGGGAGAAGGCGATGTCCGTCTTGCCGATGCGAGGTTTTTTGTTGGTCTTCTGCAGGTCGTCCCGGTAAAGGGTTACGTCCAGGATGCCGGAGGGGGCTTCGATGCCTTCGATAGCGGCTATCTTTCTCTGTAGCCGGTTGGCGAGATAGATACCGCCCGTACGGATGCCGATCAAGACGAGATCATCCAGCCCCTTGTTTTTCTCCAGAATTTCATAGGCGATGCGGGTCAGTGATCGATCGATGCCCTCGGCATCCATGACGACGCGGTTTTTATTTTTCATGGGGTCCTCATAAGATTAGCAACGACAAAACAGCAAAATAAAACTGAATACATGTTTAAAAAACAAAAAAGCCTCCCCTCGATATTTAGGGAGGCCCGCTCACGACTATTTTGTTCGTTACCCTTTTCACATCTTTCCTTTTTCAATCTCTCAGGATTAATTTAAAAGGTCGCACCATTTAAAAACCAAGCTACGTATAAAAGATCCGTTCCTTTTTGTCAAGTTTTATGGACGAAATTTAGAGAGGCAGCGGAATACTTCATAAAATCTTTGCGGTTCAAAATCTTCTGTGACAGGTGAACTATAACGGATAGGGCTTGTGGACGGGAACTACTGAGAAAGCTAAAATTTTCTTCAGAAACAAGCCCAGGGCGTTTGCTAAAGACAGTTCAAAGCAGCCCCTCGATGGGGAATAAAGATATAATGCCCACCTGCACCTGCTGCCAGAAACCAACCTCCGGCTCCTCCGTATAGCGGACCTCCTTCCCGTCTTCCTTAGCTGTCCAGACCAGTTGATCTTCATTGGTTGGCGTTTCTTTTGCTTGTTCTTCTTTCCCCTCGGCAAGCATAACGCGGTAACTCACTTCCGGACGAACCCCTTCTTCAAAATGATTGGCGACCTGACCGGCCAGGTCACCACTGTAGATAACCAGGCCGATTTCCGTATTCAGGAGGAGTGAGCGGGGGTCAAGATTCATGGACCCGATGAAGACGGTCTGGCGATCATAGACAAAGGTCTTGGCATGGAGACTCGCACCGCTGCTCCCCCCTATCCATTTCTTGCCCTTGGCCGGGGTGTCGGCGTTGTCCGTCTGCCTTTTGAGTTCATAAAGCTCGATGCCCATCTTCAGCATGTCGATCCGATAACGGGAATAACCGGCATGGACGGCTGCGACATCGGTAGCGGCGAGAGAATTCGTCAAAACGCGGATACGGACCCCTTTGTCGCGAAGTTTCCTCAGAAAGGCGATTCCCGATTTCCCGGGAACAAAGTAGGGAGACCAGATGAGGATCTCTGTCTTGGCGTCGGGCACTGCCTTTTCAAGTTTGGCGGCCAGGGTTGTCTTGGCCAGCTTGTCCCGTTCGGTGACGACTTTTTGCGGGGCGTCATAGACGGCCTTGGCTCGGGCAAAGATAAGGGGCAGTCTGCCGACGAGGAGATCCCGAATCATGGCCGTCTGCCCGATGGCCTTTATGTACTCGGAATCCTTCATCGCCTCGAGATGGGCACTCAGGTGCTGACGGATCTTTTGCAGATCCCCCTTCTCTTCCGTGGTTCGATTCGCTTTTATTGAAAAAACAACGTCGCTGTTCCAGTAAATGTCGAATTCATCGGAAAGTTCATTCACAATGGGGCCGACGGCCAGCAAATCTATATCGTTAAAATTTACATCCCTCCGGGCGTCGAAGTATTCGTCGCCGATATTCCGACCGCCCGTGATTGCCAGGATGTTGTCAGCGGCAATGAGCTTGTTGTGCATCCGCCGATTCAAGCGGCCAAAATCACCTATCATGTCGAATATCCGGGAGACGCTGCCCCGATAGTGAAAGGGATTGAAGAGGCGAACCTGGATATTGGGATGGGCGTCCAGGGCTTCCAGATATCTATCGGCCCCGGCGATATTTAGATCATCGAAAAGCAGCCGGACCCGGACTCCACGATCAGCGGCTCGCAGGAGGCGCTCCATGAGCAGCTTCCCCGTATTGTCGCCGAGATACATGTAGTACTGGACATCAATGGTCCACTGGGCCGCATCCACAATGAGGGCCCGGGCGGCAAATGCCTCCAGCCCGTTATCGAGGAGATAAAACCCCGACAGGCCGGGATGGGGCGCCAGGATGGGGGCGATTTTCCCCCCAATGGGACTGTCATCCGGGTGGGTCAGTGCGTAGGTAGGTTCGGCGCTGTGGTACATGGGCAGGGTCTGACAGCCCAGGAGAGCCATGAACACCGTTATCCAAAGAATAACCGCGACGATGGGCGTCGCTGTGTGCTCACCCCCTTCAATGTGGCGATACGTTTCCATAAGTAAAGTGGTGATATAATATGTTTTTATTCATAAATGTCAAGGAGAGATTGTCGAAGTTTAGCGGGCAGATGAACCGAATACCATCAAATCGACATTGTCACCAAAAAATGCCTTTCCGATGGACTTGAGACTGTGCTATATACCTCGCCGCCTGGAGGTGATAATTGTGGCTATAAATGCTGAGCCTCAGGTTTTTTTGTTTTTAAGCGAAATCCTGGGGCAACCAATCATAGGGCCGGAAGGCCGGTCGATGGGCAAGATTATGGATCTGGTAGCGACCCTGGCCGAACCTTATCCCATTGTCACCGACGCCCTGCTCTCCCCCGAGGAGGGGCAGAAGACGGCGATGTTTTATCGTTTTCCCGGCATTGAGGAAGGGCAGCGTCCATTCAAGGCGCATAGCGTCTGTTCCGATGATTTCAGGGCGCCATCCTTGCGGGACAACGAACTGCTGCTGAAGGATGCCCTGCTGGACAAGCAGATTGTGGATACCCACGGCGCCAAGGTCCTCCGGGTCAATGATCTACAGTTTCTTACAGCCCGTCAGAGCCTCCATCTGGTGCATGTGGATGTGGGATTCCGAGGGCTCATGCGTCGCTCCGGATTAGAGAAGGTGGTTGATCTTTTTCTCCACGGGCTCTTCGATTACGATCTGCCAAATCAGTTCATCTCATGGAGATTTGTCCAACCCATTTCCTCGCCTGATCTCCTGCGTCTAAAGATCGCCCAGGACCGTCTCTCCCGTATCCATCCGGCTGATCTGGCGGATATTATCGAAGACCTTGATATGCGTCAGCGAAGCAATGTTTTCAAGTCCCTCGATGTGGAAACAGCGGCAGAGACCCTTGAGGAAACGGATCCCAAGATTCAGGTCAGTCTGATCGAAGACATGAATGCTGCCGATGCATCAGATATTATAGAAGAAATGTCTCTGAGTGAAGCGGCGGATCTTTTGGGAGATCTGTCCAAAGAGAAGGCGGAAGGGATCTTGAAGGAGATGGAGCAGGATATGGCGGAAGACGTCAAGGAGCTTCTCACCCACCCGGAAGAAGAGGCGGGGGGGCTTATGACTTCTGCGGTTCTTCATTTCTTGCCTTCGGTGACGGTTGATGAAGCCATCTCAACCATCCGGCGCGAAGCCGAGGACATGGATTTTATCTATTATGTATATGTTGTTGACGAGGACGAGCGTCTCCTGGGCATGATCAGCTTAAAGGAACTCCTCGTGGCCCCCGGGGAGGGTCTGCTGTCAGACCTCATGGATGACCGGGTGGTCTCCGTCCAGATTGATGAGGATAAAGATGAGATCGCCGATCTTTTTGCAAAATATGGCCTCATGGCGATTCCCGTCGTGGATGATGGGGACAGAATCAAGGGGGTGATCCTCTTCAAGAATCTTCTCGAAGTTGTGGCCCCCCACTTGGGTAAGAAATAATCATGGACGAAGGCGAAGGTCATCAATGCCGGAAAATAAAGATAAATCCCCAAAGAATATCTTTAACCGCGTTTCCCAACGGGGATTTTGGCGATCCATGGGATTGCTTTTCGCCCTCATCGGGCCGGGGATCATCACCTCCAACGTGGACAATGACGCCGGCGGTATTACCACCTATTCTCTGGCCGGCGCACAATATGGACTCTCCCTCCTCTGGATACTCATTCCGATCACCATAGCCCTGATCATCATTCAGGAGATGTGCGCCCGGATGGGCGTTGTTTCCGGGAAAGGTCTCTCCGACCTGATTCGGGAGCGTTTCGGGGCCCGGATTACCGTCTATCTCATGATCGTCCTTTTTTTAGCCAATCTCGGCAACACCATTTCCGAGTTTGCCGGAATTGCCGCCAGCCTGGAGATCTTCGGCGTCAGCAAATATATCTCTGTTCCCTTCGGGGCTTTTTTCGTCTGGTGGCTGGTTGTCAAAGGCAATTATAAATCTGTTGAGAAGGTCTTCCTGGTGGCCTGTCTTTTTTATGTCTCTTATATTATTTCGGGTTTCATGGGGAAACCGGACTGGGGACAGATTGGAAAAGCGCTGATTACGCCGACAATGCGTTCCGATCCCGCCTTTCTGACCATGGCCGTTGGTATTATCGGAACCACTATTGCCCCGTGGATGCAGTTTTATCTTCAGTCCTCCGTGGTAGATAAGGGACTCAAGGCCGAAGACTACGCCTATACGAGGGTCGATATCATTGTCGGTTCTTTTACGGTCAACATCGTAGCTTTCTTTATTATCATGCTCTGTGCCGTGACGCTGTTTCAGAATGGCATCAAGATTGAAACGGCCAAAGATGCGGCCCAGGCCCTGGCTCCCCTTGCCGGTGCATATTGTACCTGGCTTTTCGCTTTCGGCCTGTTAAACGCTTCCCTTTTTGCCGCTTCGATCCTGCCTTTATCGACGGCCTACACGATCTGCGAGGCCTTTGGGTGGGAGTCCAGCGTGAATCACAAGTTCACCGAAGCCCCCCAGTTTTATTGGCTGTACTCCCTGATGATCTTTCTCGGTGCGGCGATTATTCTTTTGCCGAACATGCCCCTTGTTGCCATCATGTTTTACTCCCAGGTCATCAACGGGATGCTCTTACCCTTCATTCTGATTTTTATGCTCCTGTTGATTAATGATCGCCGGATCATGGGCGATTATGTGAACAGCAAAATCATGAATTGGGTCACTTGGCTGACAGTGGGAATATTGATCCTGCTGTCGGTGGCGATGGTGATCAGTGCATTAGTTTCCTGAAGGGCGATTTCTTTTTCGTGATGGTCACATTTATTACATGACCAACCTTCGGGCACCAGCTGAAAAAGGTATCGTTTGGAGGCTGTTCAAAAATGTCCGGGTGCAAGGCCCCCGAATTCGCAGAATCATGGAGCGAAGCGGAATAAATCATGAGCCGTGAGGCGTACTTATAGTACGTTGAACGGTGAGGGATGAGGGAAACGCAGCAGGTGGGCGTTTTTCAATAGCCTCCCTAATGGAGAAGGCTGCCTAGCCTGCTCCAGCGGACGGAATTATCTTCCTTGTTCCATGACCAGTAGATGACAAAGGCTTTACCCATGACATCCTTGAGATCGACAAATCCCCAGAAGCGACTGTCGTAACTCTGATCGCGGTTGTCTCCCATGGTAAAAATGGCGCCCTTGGGCACGGTAGCGGGGCCGAAATTGTCCCGGGGCTGGATAGCCCCCGGGATGATGAAGTCATCGACATAGACGCCATGTTTATCCTCATAGGGCATGCCATTGAGGAAGATCTTTTTATTTTTGATCTCGATGGTATCCCCGCCTACCCCGATAACCCTCTTGATGAAATCCTTGGACCTGTCTTCGGGATAAATAAAAACAACAATATCCCCTCTTTTGGGGTCGCTGATCGGGATCAGGGTGTTCCGGAAATAGGGAATCTTGATTCCGTAGCTGAATTTGCTCACCAGGATGTGGTCGCCGATAAGCAAAGTCGGTTTCATGGACCCGGAAGGGATCTTAAAGGCCTGTACCACAAAGGTGCGGATAAAAAAGGCAATGAGAATGGCAATGATTATCGCTTCTGCGTATTCCTGAATTTTCGATTTGGTTTTAGTCATAATGCCGTTTCATTCCTCGATATGCTTTATGTGGTTAAAGATTTGCGGTAAAAGCCTGCAAATCGATCATTAAGACGGCGAAGCCGTCATGAGTAAATAGTGGTCAGTGAAATGACGACCATCGTAAAGGCGAGGGAGCCTTTCACACAAATTCCCGCGATCCGCCCCAAAATCATTCCGTAGCCCGCCCGAAAGGCCGGTTTCATCCGCTGCTGCCTGATCATCTCAACAGTGAACACCCCGGCGAATCCCCCTAAAAAGGCCCCGGCAATAGCCCCGAAGCCAAGGAAGAAGGGGGTGAGCAGCGCCGCCCCGATCATGCTTCCGGCAATGGATGCCCAGAATCCTTTCACCGACAGGCCAAACTGGAGGGCCACAGACATGCCGATAAAAAATTCCAGCGTCTCTGCAAGGACCGCGAGAACTATCATGATCAGGATCACCTTCCACCCGATCGGGTGGAAGCCGGTGATCAGGGCATAGATGATGACATCGGCCGCAATGATTATGGTTCCCGGAAGTCCGAAAATAATCGAAAAGAACCCCAAAAAAAGAACAATGATAAACAGGCTTACGCCGATGATTTCTATGGGAGACAATTTATTTTTTCCTTCTCGGTCGTGAAGGCCAGTACTTTTCCCAGGCCAGGACCACGGGACTGGCGATGAACACGGAGGAATAGGTTCCGAAAATTACCCCAACGAGGAGGGCGAAGGCAAAGTCATTGATCACTGCCCCCCCGAACACATACAGAACCGCTACGACCAGAACCACGGTGAATGATGTCAGAATGGTCCGGCTCAGGGTCTGGTTGATGCTCTCGTTCATTATCGTGGGCAGGTCCTTTTTTGAATTTTTAGGGATATTTTCCCGGACACGGTCGAAAACGACAATGGTATCGTGGATGGAGTATCCGATGATGGTCAGCAGGGCCGCGACGATGGTGAGGGTGAACTCCTTCTCCAAGAGGGAAAAGATGCCCAGTACCACGATGACGTCATGAATAACCCCGACGATGCCGCCGACAGCGAAGCGTAATTCGAAACGGAAGGCGATATAGATGAGCATCCCTATCCAGGAGAACACCACCGCCATAATGGCTTTTTTCGTCAGATCCTTTCCCACCTTCGGGCCGACAACCTCCACTCGCTGGACCTCCAGATTACCTTTTCCATAAGCGGTGTTGAGGGCTTCTTCAATGCGGCCGGCCAGTCCTTTCATGTCCGTAGTGGATTCGGCGGTCCGGACCACGACCTCATTTATGCCAAAGGGCTGAATGATAGCGTCCTTGATGCCGATCCCCGTCATGACTTTTCGGATGCCGTCGGCGGATGTGTCCTGCTTGAATTTGATCTGCACGAGGGTGCCCCCCGCAAAGTCGATCCCGTAGGTAAATCCTTTCCAAAGAAAGGATACGACGCATAGCATTGTCAGTACGAGTGAAAAGATAACGCACCACTTCATTGCGCCGACGAAATTGATATTGATGCCTGGTTTGACGAGTTCCATGTCTGCTCCTTATTACACGCTAATCGTGGAGATCTTGCGATTCCAGATAAAATAGTCGAAGATGATCCGGGTAACGAATACCGCCGTGAAGAGACTGGCGACAATACCGACGCTCAGGGTCATGGCAAAACCCTTGACCGGCCCCGTTCCGAATCCAAAGAGGAAAAGGCAGGCAATCAGGGCATTGACATTCGTATCCAGAATGGTGAGAAACGCCTTGCCGTATCCCGTTTCCACAGCCACCCGGGGCGTTTTTCCAGCCCGGATTTCTTCCCGGATTCTTTCAAAGATCAGCACATTGGCGTCCACCGACATACCGATGATCAGGACAATGCCGGCGATACCGGGCAGGGTCAGGGTGGCCCGAAATGCTGCGAGAAACCCAAGAAGAAGGACCATATTCAAAATCAGAGCGATATTGGCCACCACCCCGGAGAGTTTGTAATAGACGATCATGAACATGGCTACGGCGAATAAGCCGATAGCGGCTGCCCAGGCGCCCTTGTCGATGGAATCCTGTCCCAAGGAAGGTCCGACCGTCCTTTCTTCCAGGATGGTAACCGGGGCCGGTAACGCGCCCGCCCGGAGAACGATGGACAGGTCTTTGGCCTCGTCCATCGTGAAGGAACCGGAAATCTGAGCGTTGCCACCGGAAATCCTTTCCTGAATTACCGGGGCTGAATAGACGGCGCCGTCCAGAACGATGGCCATGCGCTTTTTGACGTTTTCTCCCGTAATCCGGTCGAAATCCTGGGCGCCCTGGGCATTGAACTTCAGGGAAACGTAGGGTTCGCCAAACCGGTCACCGATAGCAACCTTGGCACTCTCAAGGGCGCTGCCGGTCATGACGGTTTTGGCCTTCAGCAGGATCGGGCTGTTGATGCGGCGTCCCGATTCCCGATCTACCCGGTATTCATAGGCCAACTGACTGCCCTCGGGGACGTTTCCCCGCACGGCTTCTGCAAGAGGGTGTTCTTCGTCAACGATTTTGAATTCCAGAAGGGCCGTCTTGCCGATGAGGTTTTTCGCCCGTTCTGTGTCTTTGATGCCGGGTAGTTGGATAACGATGCGGTCCTTTCCTTCCGGGATGATTTCCGGCTCCGTAACGCCGAATTGGTCAACGCGGTTGCGGATAGTTTCGAGACTCTGCTCTATGGCGCGTTTTTTGAGTTCCCCGATCCGCTTCTCTTTGATGCGGACGGTGACAGTTTCCCGCCCATCACGGATTTCTGAGGAGCCGGATTCCAGATCAGGATAGGAATCTTGAAGGATTTTCTCAAATGCCGCCTTGGATTGGCTATCGGGAAATTCATAGGCGGCGGACAGGTTATTCCCCGTCTTTTCGACAAACCGGAAACGAACCTTTTTTTCCATGAGAGTCTCTTTCAGGCTTTCCGCAGAACGAGACAGAATGGCTTCCACCGCCTTGTTGGTGTCTACCTCCAGAACCAGGTGGATGCCCCCCTGAAGGTCGAGACCTAATGGAATCTTATCTGCCGGAAGGTTCTTCTTCCAATATTCCGGTAGATTATTCGTCAGGGATGGAATGAGATAAAAAAGGGCGGCAAGACAGACCACAACCGTTATGGCCGCCCGGATGCTAATGCTCTTAATCATGCCTTACCTCGCTTATCGTTGCTCATTTTTAATTGATAGTTTGCAAATTTTCATTTCTTATTCCTTGCCTGCCTTCTGGAGCACGGTGCCGATGAAACTTCTCGAAATCTTGATCCTGATTTTATCGGCAATCTCAAGGG
Organism: Syntrophus sp. (in: bacteria); assembly: GCA_025355725.1. GTDB lineage: Bacteria > Desulfobacterota > Syntrophia > Syntrophales > UBA8958 > UBA8958. The sequence continues at coordinate 28,337 of JANXZC010000168.1, read as the reverse complement.
TAACAATGGCGTCAGTCAGCGCGACGACCTTTCCATGAATTCCCCCGGAGGTCACTACCGTATCTCCGTGGGCCAGGTTATCGAGCATAGATTTCAATTCCTTCTGTTTCTGCTGTTGTGGACGGATGAGGAGAAAATAAAAGATGGCGAACAGAATCGCCATCACCAGCATGAAACTCCAATCTCCTCCGGCCCCCGGCATACCGCCGCCCATCCCTCCCATAGCATAAGCTGTATCGATCAATTACCTTTCCTCCTTAATTTTAATCATCCCCATCGATTCATACCGGGGGAGAGGATTATTTCCTTTCTTTAATTATTCACCATAAATTGCTTAAAGCAACCATTATTTATGGCCTCCCGGATCCTCTCCATGAGACGCATATAGTGCCGTAAATTATGAATCGTGTTGAGGATCATCCCCAGGATTTCACCACTGACGAACAGGTGCCTTAGATAGGCCCGCGAATAGTTTTTACAAGTATAACAATCGCATAGGGCGTCTAAGGGTGAGTGGTCATCCCGATAACGGGCGTGCTTTATAACAATCTTTTCCGCACTTGTAAATAATAATCCGTGTCGGGCGCAACGGGTCGGCATTACGCAGTCGAACATATCGGCGCCGCAGGCCACACAATTGATGATGTCCTCCGTCGTCCCGACCCCCATGATGTAGCGGGGACGGTCTTCCGGGAGTTGGGGGGTCATCTCCCGAACAATGGAAATCATTTTTTCTTTGGGTTCGCCGACGCTGAGTCCTCCCAGAGCCAACCCTTCAAAGGGCATATCCATAAGACCTTCCAGCGATTTCTTGCGCAAATCCATGTACATCCCCCCCTGGACAATGCCAAAAAGGGCGGCGGGGGAGTTTTCCCGCTGCTCATGACAACGCCTTGCCCATCTCAGGGTCCGTTCGAGCGAGATTTCGGCTTCCTGGATAGAAACCGGGTAGGGGGTGCATTCGTCAAGACACATCATGATATCGGACCCCAAGGCGAGTTGAATATCGATGGCCAGCTCCGGGGTGAGGAAGTGCCGCGACCCGTCAATGTGGGATTGAAACATCACACCCTCTTCGGAGATTTTGCGCAGGGCCCCCAGGCTGAATACCTGATAACCGCCGCTGTCCGTCAGGATGGGCCCCTGCCAGTTCATAAAGCGATGGAGTCCCCCCGCTCTGGCAATGCAATCGTGACCGGGACGCAAATATAGATGGTAGGTGTTGCTCAGGATGATTTCCGCCCCGAGGTCTCTGAGCATGTCCGGGGTCAGGGCTTTCACCGTTCCCTGGGTCCCCACCGACATGAAAGCGGGGGTATGGATTTCGCCATGGACGGTGCGAATCCTTCCTGTCCGGGCGTCGCTGTGGGCATCCTTTTTAATGACGTCAAAGCTGAAATTCATAGATTGACCCCTATTATTAACTCCCTGAAGGACAAGGCCGACGCCTCGATCCTCAATACTATATACATGGAAATTACTTTATGAGCATGCAATCGCCGTAACTGTAAAAACGGTAACCCATACCGATTGCTTGCCGGTAGGCTGATTCAATCCGCTCCTTTCCTCCGAAGGCGCATGTCAGGAGGTAGAGGGAAGATTTCGGGAGGTGGAAATTAGTCAGAAGGGCCTGTACCCGTTTGAATCGATAGCCCGGATACACATACAATGATGTCCATCCCGATGCAGGTTTCATCCGTCCCTTGTCATCGGCAACTGTTTCCATTACCCGGGTTGCCGTCGTCCCGATAGCAACCACTCGCAAGGCGCTGTTGATTATTCCGGCGGATTCCCCGCTGATTTCGAAATATTCGGCCTCCATTTCATGGTCTTCGATGTCCGTCGCAGCGATGGGTAGAAATGTTCCATAACCGACATGGAGCGTGACGGGAGCAACGCGGATGCCCTTGTCGCGAAGATCAGCCAGGACGGCCGGGGAAAAGTGAAAACCTGCCGTCGGGGCCGCAACGGAACCAGGAACGCGGGCGTAAATTGTCTGGTACCGGTCCAGGTCGTAAACCGCCGCCTCCCGGTCTTTATCTCTCTTGATGTAAGGGGGCAGGGGCGCCCGGCCATGGTTGCGCAGAAAATCCGAAAAGGAGCCGGGACAAGAAAAGCAGACCCGCCACCTTTTATCTGAAAGCCGGTCCACGACGATACCTTCCGCGTCCTTAGCAAAACAAATCCGGGTTCCGATCCGCATCCGTTTTGCCGGTTTGAGGAGGACGTCCCACGCCTCTTCCCCCCCCGAGTCCCGGCTTTTCGAAAGGAGGAGGATTTCTATCCGTCCTCCGCTGTCTTTATTTCCCGTCAGCCGCGCCGGAATCACCTGGGAATCGTTTATAACCACCACGTCCCCGGTCCTGAGATGGTGATGAAACTCATGAAAATGGTGATGGTGATTCTGCCCGGTGGCCGTATCCATGACGAGCATCCGGGAATGATCGCGTTTCTCCAGGGGGGCCTGGGCGATCGATGCTGACGGCAGCTCGTATGCAAATTCCGACAGCTTCATTCAGTTCTTCCAAAATAGACGAGGACCAGCCCCGCAATAATGGCTGCCAATCCCATGATGCGCAGGGAGGAATCGGGTACCTCCGCCATCTTGGTCAGATAAGCCTTGAGCCTTTCCGGAAAAGCGAAGTAGGGGAGGCCTTCAATGATAAAGACCATGCCGATGACGCAGAGAAAAAATTTCATAAACCACTCCTCACGGGAGCCGTAGTAACACATTCGTATATCCATGACAATGACCATGCGTCAATTTTTATAAAATGCTTGACACTATGAACCGTTTCATATACGTAAATCCGGTTTTTCAGGGTCATCGATTTTCTACCCCAATGAGCTACGACAGGGAACAATGGCGTTCCTTCCGACGACGAGAAAACCTCGAGATTTCTGCAAAGAGGCTTGGATAAGGTGGAAAGGTGTAACGTCATGAAACTGGATGATTCATCCAATAAATAGGAGGAGGTAGGTATGGCAGAAGAAGAGAAGAAACCAAAGTTGACAAGGGCTGAAAGACTGGAAAAAGATCGGGAAAAGAATATTAAGCACTGGTCGGAGCAGGACGAACTCCTGTTCAAACACCGGAGTGAGGCTCTCAACATCGGCGGCGACGACCAGGTAGCGCGACTGGCCAAGCAGAACAAGAAGCCTATGCGTGATCTCATTGCACAGCTTATCGACCCGGGCACGGAATTCTTTGAGGTGGGCCTGGATGCCGGTTATGACATCGGGGAAAAGCGCCTCTACGGCGGCGAGATCTATCAGTCGGAAAAACGCGGCAACATCCCCGGCGGTGGTATGGTTACTGGTGTCGGCATCGTACACGGCAAAGACTGCATGATCTTCGCCAATGAGAACCGCTATGCGGCGGGGACCTATTTCCCCATCACCCTGAAGAAGCACATGCGGGCTCAGGCTATTGCCGAGGCCTCACGTCTTCCCTGTATTTACATCGCCGATTCCGGCGGCATCAATCTGCCCCTGCAGGTCGGATGTTTCGCTGACGAGGGTCATTTCGGCAGCATGTTCTACAATATGTGCCGCATGTCCGCCATGGGCATCAAGCAGTTCACCCTCTCCACGGGCGGCAACACGGCGGGCGGGGCCTACATTGTTTACCTGGCTACGGAATCTATCATGATCGAGAAGATGTCCTTTGCCTTCCTGGCCGGTCCACCCATGGTCAAGTCGGCCATCGGCGAGACCGTTTCCCCCGAGGATCTGGGCGGCGCTTACGTCCATACCCAGCACTCCGGTGGTTGCGATCACATTGTCCGGACCCAGGACGAAGGCATTAAGAAAATTCGTGATATCATGGAGTTCGAGCCTTCCCAGCAGTTGTACACCGATCGCCGTGAGACGAGAGAGCCTAAATTCGACTACAAAGAGATGATGCGCGCCACCCCCACGGATACGTATCAGTACATCAACATTAAAGACACAATCAAGTGCCTAGCCGACGACAGTTATTTCCATGAGTACAAACCGACTTACGGACCCGGCCGTGGCGACTCCGTCGTCTGCGGCAAGATGTGGATGAAGGGCATCCCGGTCGGCGTCGTAGCCTCCAACGCCAGCGGCGTCATTTATATTGATGCGGCAAGGAAGGCGACCGAGTGGATGATCCGTTGCGGCAATTCCAATCTGCCCGTCCTGTTCCTCCAGGGTTCCCCCGGATACATGGTCGGCAAGGCGGAAGAGTGGGGCGGCATCGGCAAGTATGGATCAGACATGGTCCGGGCCTGCAGTTGCCTCATGTCTCCCAAGGTGACCTACGTCATAGGTCCCGACCACGGCGCCGCCAATTACGGTATGAATGGCCGGGCCTTCAGGCCGAGATTTGCTTTCACGAACATGCGGGGCCGCACGACCGTTATGTCCGGCGAGACGGCTGGTTTCATCGTGGAAACGGTGCGCCGGAAGAATATCGAAGCCAAGGGACTGCCGGTAAGTGAAGACGAAATGACCCAGTTCCGTCAGATGATGAGAGATCGTTATGACTCCGAAGGGCATCCCTTCTATACGGGATCCCTCCTGTTTCATGACGGTGTCGTAGCTTTCAGTGAAGCTCGCGAGAAGATCGCCCGGGCCTTTGAAATCGCCCTGCGCGTTCCCGTCCAGCATTCCGATTGGGGCGACCTGAAGGTTTAGGATTGTTTCAACGACAGAGGAGGAAAATCATGTCTGATGTTTTATTGAAGGAAAGGACCGAAGACGGCATCCTGATTCTAACCTTGAATCGCCCGGATGCCATGAACTGTTTTAACTTTGACCTCCTGGCGGTCCTAGCGGACACGATCCGGGAAGCCAATTTCGATATGGATCTCCGTTGCATTATCATCACTGGTTGCAACGCCGGTGATGAGCCCAAGAAGTGGTCATTTTCCACGGGGGCTGACCTAAAGGAGAGAAGGAGCCTGACGCAGGATCAGGTTCGCCGTTTTATCTTCACAATCAGGAACACCTTCACCGCCGTAGAGCAGGTGCGGGTGCCCGTCATCGCCGCCATCAACGGCTTTGCCTTCGGTGGCGGAACGGAACTGGCGTTAGCCTGCGACATTCGCATCGCTTCTTCAAACGTCCTCATGGGGTTGACAGAGACTTCTCTGGCCATCATCCCCGGAGCCGGCGGTACCCAGCGCCTGCCGAGAATCGTCGGCGTCGCCAAAGCCAAGGAGCTTATCTACACGGCCCGCCGGTTCAACGCCCAGACGGCCTTGGATATCGGTCTGGTCAGCAAGATTGTCGAGCCCGACAAACTCATGGAAGCAGCTCTCGAGTTAGCGAGGGAGATTGCCAAAAATGGTCCCATCGGCGTGGCCCAGGCCAAGTTTGTCCTCAATTATGGTATGGAGGCAAGTCTTGGCGTTGCCCTGCCTTTGGAATCGAAGGCTTATGAAGTAACTATCCCGACGAAGGACCGCCTGGAAGCCCTGGCTGCCTTCGTGGAAAAGCGGAAACCTGTTTTCAAGGGTGAGTGATTGACGGATTAACGTACTTCCCCTCCCCCCATCCTGCCGCCGGAGGAGGGGAAGTTAACCTTAACAAAGCACAAAATTTAACTAAGGAGGATGTTTTTATGGCGACAGAGTACGATTATTGGAAGATTTTCCCGAGAATGCCCAAGAAGGTAACCCTTGGCGACATTACAATCCGCGACGGTTTTCAGCATTGTGAGAAGTTTGTCTCCACGGCCGCCAAGATTTTTTACGGCCAGGAAATGATTCTTGCCGGTGTGAAAGAAATCGAAATAACCAACCTGGGGAGCGCCGTGACAACACCCCAGTTCAGTGACGCCGAAGAGGTTCTGACGGCCATGCGGAGCGATTCGTTCAAGAAGACCTGCGCCCGCGCCGGAATCAATTACGATGAATTAAGTATGACCGCGGTCAGTATCCGCGAAACTGCTGTGGACCGGGCGATCGAATTGAAGAAGAAAGGGATCGGTCCCGACCGCATCCTCATGATGGTCTCCACGGATCCGGAGCATCATTTCGCCAACTCCGGTACGACCTTGTCTCAGTATTGGCGGGAAGCGGAGCGGTGCATCAAGAAGGCCCGGGATGCGGGTCTGAAGATGTGCGGCACCGTCAGCACTATCTGGGGAAGCCCCATCAGCGGCGCCACGGAATTGAAAGACGCCGTGGAATTCACGAAACGCTGGTTCCAGATCGGCGCCCATGACATCGAGCATGCCGACCACGACGGTTCCGCCAATGCGGCCGATGTTTATCGTTATTGCTCCATGATCCTCGACGCCATGCCGAATCCGGAAGGCCACCTGCTCCACCTCCATGAGACGAAGAGAATCGCCTCTTCGTCGATCCTGGCGGCCCTCCAGGCCGGTTTCACGCGGTTTGAGGGGACTCTGGGCGGTCTGGGCGGGCAGCCGGCCAACTTCCTCGACGACTGTCCCATCCGGGGCACCGGCGAGTACTACTATGATGACCCCCGCTTCGTCGGCCTCATCACCTTCGAAGATCTCCTGGTCCAGATCGACGAGCTGGGCATTGAACATGGTATCAACGTCGACCGCGTCCTCTGGCTGGGCAAGAAGATGGAGAAAACCCTCAATATGAGACTCCGTTCGGAAGCCATTTACAACGGCCGGACCCAGAAGGCGGGGCATATGGAATTTGCCCGTCCCGGCCTGAAGAAACTGATTGACAAAGTCGGCGAAAAAGTCGGTCAGCGGGTTCCGGAAGAATGGTCGGCCAAGGCGATTGTCCCCAAAAAATGGGGCCCCGAGGATCCTATCTGGAAGAAAAAGTAGTTTTTCGATGAAAGAAGCTAATCAGGGGGAGCTAGCTGCTCCCCCTGATCTTTAAAATGTTTTGTCATGGCGCGGCGACAAGCCACGCTGAAGTATTTAAATAATTTCAAGGAGGTTTATCAAATGGCATTAGAAGTCGTAGCCCCAATGCCCGGAACGATTGCTGAGATTCTGGTTTCGGTTGGTGATGAAGTGCAGGCTGATGAAGAACTTATTATTCTTGAGGCCATGAAAATGGAAAACCCCGTCGTTGCCCCGAAAGGCGGCAAAGTGGCGGAGATCAAAGTGGCGGAGAAGGACAAGGTTGATACCAATCAGGTGCTCATCGTCCTCGCATAAACGTCGACAGTCTTGATTAGAAAGAGACGCCGAATCAGTAGACCCTGCCGGGCTTTACTGATTCGGCGTTTTTATTTTGCCTATTTAACGGGCCATTCCCCTCGTTCCTTGAGAACCTCGCGGTACACTTCCAGGGCCTCGTTGACGGCAGGCATGCCGGCATAGGTTGCCACCTGGAAAAAGATCTCTGCCAGTTTTCTGGGATCGCAACCGACATTAAGCGCTGCATTCACGTGGAGCTTCAACTCTCCCGTCGCCCGGAGAGCGGCTAACATGGCGCAGGCGGCCATCTGCCGTTCCGGGAGGGTCAATACCGTCCGGGAATAGAGATTACCCGTAATGAATTTGGAGAATTCATTGGCCAGATCCTTGTCGAATTCCCGCCACATAAGATAGGGGGGGTCCATCTTGACGCCCTTGCCAAAAAGGGTTTTTGCCGTTTCCTGTGTTCTTTTTACGATTTCTTCTGACATAATACAACTACTCCTCTCTCGTTTATTGTTTGTTTATTTAGTGATGAAGATGTCCCGGTCCCGATCCTGGAAGTAGAGATGACGATATTTTCCCTTTTCCATGCGGTCAAAAAAGGCCTCCCCCTCCTCTCGGCAGACAGGGCAGCTCTGACCGGGAATGATTACGGCGTGGATTCGTGTCCCCGTGTCGGCGAAGGAATCGATCATGACCAGACCACCGCAATCGTCACAGACCCGGACCGTTTCTTCCTGCTGTTCCGAGATGCCGTCCGTATCATAGTAAATTTGTTTCTTCCGTTTGATATATTTATTCGTTCCCACGATCGTTTTTTTCATGTCCCGGCGCTTTTTCCAGAGCATCATGACTTCCGAGGAGGTCCGTTCGATGTACTGGGTTATCTGCTCGGATTGTCGGAGCGCCTCGGCATTATAATCAGGTTCCCGGACGGCGCTATAGTCCAGACCCGCCATCGCCAGGATGATGCCCACATTTACATAGGGCAGAGCCTTTTCGATGGAATAGCCCCCTTCGAGGACGGCGATGTCCGGCGCCAGGCGCTCATTTAGTCGGGCATAACCCTGGGCGCTGAAACGCATATTGGTGATCGGATCCGTATAATGATTGTCCTGCCCGGCGGAGTTGATGACGATATCAGGCTTGAACTCAGCGAGGATGGGCATGATAACGGTCTCGAGGACATGGAGAAACCCCTCGTCCGAGGTCCGGGGCGGCAGGGGTACGTTAATCGTTGTCCCCAGGGCGTTGGGCCCTCCAAATTCGTCGATGGACCCTGTCCCCGGGTACAGGGTCCGGCCGTCCTGATGGATGGAAATGCACAGGGTGTTGGGATCGTGCCAGTAAATCTCCTGAGTCCCGTCGCCGTGATGGCAATCCGTGTCGACAATGGCGATCCGCTTGGGACCATAATGTTTCCGGATATGTTCCACCATGATGGCTTCGATATTGACGTTACAGAAGCCACGGGCGCCGTGGACGACCTTCATGGCATGATGTCCCGGCGGTCTGACCAGGGCAAAGGCGTTGTCCACTTCCTTGGTCAGGACCTTTTCCGCCGCTGTGATGGCCCCCCCCGCTGAGATGAGATGGGATTCCGTAATGACTTTACTTGCCTGGGGTACGCAGATGTGTATCCGGTTAATATCCTCCACCGTTGCCAGTCCGGGTTTGTATTCGATGATGTTCTCAAAATCGAGGAGTCCCTCTTCAAAGACCTGATCCTGGGTATAGAGAAGCCTTTCCTCCCGTTCCGGATGGGTCGGAGAGATGGCCCAGTCGAAGGCGGGGAAAAAGATCAAGCCGGTCTTGCGCTGCGTTTTGTTCATAACGTCTTCCCCCTCGTGAATCCGGAAATCAGCCCTGGTTTGATCTGAACCTTAACCCGTATATTTTTCCCCGCCGTATATGAATCCCGGACCATATTGAATTCCTGATTTTCGATGACTTCGATTTCGAGGTCCTCCTCTTTTGCACCCATGGCCAAGGCCTTTTCACGAAGCCGTTCCCTGCCGACGGCAATGGCCTCTTCAGATGTGAACCGTGACGGTATCGGTATCTGTATCCCTTCCTCGCCAACGGTTAACAAGCGCCTTTCCGTATCGGCAAGGATTGTCAATTCCGCCGTAGTTCTGGCCAGGGCCGCTCCCACGGCGTTGGCCACTTCCGAATGTTCAGGTATGAAGGGTGTACAAGCCAGATAAACGCCCAGGGGACCCGCCATCGCCGCCGCCGGTCCGCCTACCACATATAAGACCTTGGGGGTAATTTTTTTCCCTTCGAGCATTTCGTGAATTGTATACACAGGCTGGTTGTTTATTTCTTCTATGAATGAACGCACCGCAGCGACAATCTGACCGCAGGCTTGCTCAAAGATATGTTGCGCCGTTTCCAGAACGGTCTTGTCCAAAAGGCGGGCAATGGGTTCCAGAGCGGTTACTGCCTTGTCCCGCTCGCCAATAGCTGTTAGATTCAAAACAATCATCGCGTCGGTCGGAGTAGGGAAAGGTCCTCCCAAGGCGGCCGCCGGACCTTCCCGCTGGGGGCCGATGACAAGCTTGCCGTTTTCAAAGCGGACAACACTGTCCCCGCCGAGGCCTATGGATCTTGTCTTCAGTCCCCGGATCAAGGTTTTATGGCCTTCGATGGTAACACCCAGACTTTCAAGGAGGGGAACGCCATCGGCAAAAACGGCGATATCCGTGGTTGTACCGCCGATGTCCAGGGCGATAGCGTCCTCATTGCCTTGGGCCATGCTGAGAACACCCATGATGCTGGCCGCCGGTCCGGAAAGAATTGTCTGGACGGGATAGTCGGCCGACTTGGCAACTTCGAAGGTTCCCCCGTCGGCCTTCAAGATATATATGGGGACGTTGATCCCCTGCTGGTGAACGAATTGAAGAACATCCTGGACGAAGCGTTGATACAGGTCCCAGATAGCACTGTTAAGATAGGTCGTTGCGATCCGCCGCCGAAAATTGAGATGCCCGGACATGCGATGACCAAGTGAGACATGCTGGAAGCGGTTGCTTAGGATCTCTGCAATCTTCAGCTCCTGTTCGGGATTACGGGTGGAAAATTTACCCACAACGCCCAAATGATCAATGCCTTCCTGACTCAGCTTGGCGACGCCTTCCTGAATTTCTTTCCCATTGATATCGGCGGCGATAATCCCGCGGTGATTAACATAGCCCGCAATAAAACAGGTATTTTGAGGAACAGGGAGCAGGGAGGGCGGCAAACCGGGACCGCTGGCAATAATCATCCCCACTTTCTTAATCTTGTTCTGAACGATGGCATTGGTGGAAAGGGTGGTACTGAGAACCACCCGCTGGAGCTTGGACGGATCTTCCGCAGCCAGGATTGTGGTTGTAACCTGGAGCAGCGACTTCAATAAATTGTGAGTATCCGTAGGGACCTTGGCTTTCTTTTTAATTTTAAACTGATCGATAAGGACTGCATCTGTATGCGTCCCTCCCACATCAATACCTAAGATCATTATTCCTCCGGCCAGGATAATCAAAATTTGCGTTGCCTTATATAATGATAAATTTATCTTGACAAGGTAAAAAAAAAGCGTATGGTCTCCTTCACTAAAGGTGATTATTATCATCCCAAGGTAATGAAATTATTGGAAAGGAGGTGACGCTTTGATGAAGAAGGTATTTGCCATTATTCTTTCGCTGCTTTTCGTTGTGACGTTTTCGCTTGCAGTCGTTGGCTGCAAGAAGGCAGAAGAGCAGAAACCCGAGCCGGCTAAGACCGAGGCCCCTGCTCCCGCTCCCGCAGCTCCTGCGGCTCCTGGTGCAGCTCCCGCGGCTCCTGGTGCAGCTCCCGCAGCTCCGGTGCCCGCAGCTCCGGCAGCAAAGTAATATAGAACCAATAGTACACGTGAAGAACCGGGCATTTGATAATCGAATGCCCGGTTTTTTTATGTCTTAAAATGGCTTGACAGCAGCCTGACGATTGCTTAATAACAAAGAAAAATAGGGAGGTGAGAAAGATGTCAGACAGAGCGGGTGATTTTTTAAAGGGATTGGTTATCGGTGGGCTTGCCGGCGCAGTTATCGGGATTCTTTACGCCCCCAAAAGCGGTAAGGAAACTCGGGAGGAAATTGGCAAGAAAGCTGAAGAACTCCTTGCCAAGGCAAAAGAGGAATACGAGCAGGCCCTGGAAAAGAGCCGCAAGACCTATGAGACGGCTGTTAGCCGCCTGAAGAAAATTGAAGAAGCGGCCAGAGAAAAGGTTGGCGAGCTGGAAACCAAAGCCGGGGAAATGGTTGATAAGGGAAAAGTAAGCCTGGAAGACAATAAGAGCCGTTTAAAGAAGGCCATAGACGCAGGCGTGGAAGCCTTCAAGGAAGAGAAATCGGCGTAGAAAAGGCATCCCCGATGTCTTTTCCAAAACGGACGACAGCGCCGTACGTTTCGTAACGACAATATTTATCTTTTTGTGAGATCATCATGTACGTCGAAATCAGTTTGTTATGTCTGAGCTTGGCCGTTCTTCTCATTGTGGCGTTTACAGTGCCTCTTCTCTGGCAGATAAGGAAAGTGGTTAAGGGACTCGCCTTGACTCAGGAAATGCTCCAAAAAAGCCTGCCCGCGATTCTTCAAAACCTGGAAGAATCCTTGGGGACAATGAAAAGAACGGCTCATATCGTCAACGAGCAGGTGGAAGTAGCTGCCGTAGCCATGAAGAGGATTCAGGCTATTGCTGGCGTCTTTATGGAGTTGGAGTCCGTCGTCCGTCTGGGGCTTAGATTGCCCTACTTCAGATTCCTGCGGAACGCCGGAGCAGTCGCCAGGGGTGTCAAGGTCTTTTTAAACGTCTATACCTCCAGACCACGTAAACTGAGGCAATAGGGTCCGCGGCAACGATGGCAAAGATGACCTTTGGAAATAAGGGGGGGCGTGTCCGGGCAGCAGTCCAAGGGCCTACAGGCGTTGCGGCGCGGCCTGTCGAAGATATCGTCAGAGAACTCAAGAAGGCGAATCAGAAGCCGCCAGGCGAGGATTATCGGGAGCGTTCCCTGACCATTCATGGCCTTATCTGTGCCCGGTGCGCCCGGGAATTCTCGGGAGTGCAAAGGCAGCTCCTCACAGTTCATCACAAAGACGGCAACCATCACAATAATCCTCCTGACGGCAGTAACTGGGAAAATCTCTGTGTTTACTGCCATGACGATACCCACAGCCGCGGCCTTCTGGGCGATTATCTGGAAGGTGCGCCCGGTTCACAGGAGATTGGTGTTGCTTATCGGGGTGCGGGGAGCGTTGATACATCGACGGGAAGATCGGTTTTGGGAGACAAGCTGCAACAGGCCCTGCAAAGAAAGAAATAGCTCAAGTCATCTTTTCATAATTATATTACTGGTCATATTTGTGCGTTGGGGGCAATGGAGGCGGGGGCTTAAATTTTAGTTGATTCCAGCAGTTTCTTGTGCTATGGAAGCACCCGTTTTCGTGACTATTATTAGCCCCGTCCGATTTCCCGTATTCAGCTGAGAATGAAGCAACATACAAAAACTGTATGAGTGTAAGGTGGTTAAGGATAACACTAATTAAGAGAAGGAGGTAGGTTCAGTGGATGTTATTGAACAAGGAGTAGGAAGGATCTTTACTGATCCGGATGCGGATAAGGCGAGGGAGTTTTTCCGCCACAAAAGCCGCGCCCTCGTGAGCAAACTCACAACAGTCAAAGAAGCAGTAGAAAAGTATGTGAAAGATGGCGATTATGTCTCCATCGGCGGCTTCGGGGTTAACAGGATTCCGGCAGCCGTGCTCCATGAAATCGTCAGGCAGGGCAAGAAGAATCTTGGTCTGGCCGGCCATACGGCAACACACGACTTCCAGATTCTTGCATCCGGAAAGTGTTTCAGCAAGGTTGATGCGGCTTATATCATCGGCCTCGAAGCAAGAGGACTGTCCCCCAACGCCCGGCAGTATATGGAAAGCGGCGAGGTTGAAGTGTCCGAGTGGACAAATTATACCCTGGCCGTGCGTTATAAGGCTGCCTGCGCGGGAGTTTCTTTCCACCCCATCCGCAATATGATGGGTACGGATACCTTCAAATACAGCGGCGCCAAGAAGGTGAAGTGCCCCTTCACGGGAACAAATTATGCCCTCGTCCCCGCCCTGTACTCGGATGTAGGACTCATTCATGTCCATGAGGCGGACATGTACGGCAACTGCCGGACCAAAGGCATTCTCATGTCGGACTATGACATTGCCCGTTCCTCGAAAAAACTTATCGTGACCTGCGAGCGTCTGATCACCAACGACGAAATCCGCAGAGATCCCACCTCGACATTTATCCCCTACTGGTGCGTCGATGCCCTGGTCGAAGTACCCTATGGATGCTATCCCGGCAACATGTATGGCGAGTATTTCTCGGATGAGGACCATCTCCGGGAATGGCTGAAGGTGGAGAAGGATCCGGAAGAGTTCAAGGCGTTCCTCGACAAAAACATCTACGGTGTGAAGGATCACTTTGAGTACATCGAAAGAAACGGCGGCATTGCCAAGATGCAAAGGCTCAGACAAAAAGAGTGGCTGTTTGTCGGCGCCAGGGCATAGAAAGGAGGATAAATACGAATTATGGCTAACTATAACACAATGGAGTTGATGATTTGTACGGCTGCGAGGGAGTTGGAAGACGGTTCCAGCGTTGGTGTTGGGACCGGCGCCCCCTGTGCCGCTGCCATGCTTGCACAAAAGACGAAGTCCCCCAATCTCGTGATTCTTTTCGAGGCGGGTGGGGCGGCCCCGTTGATTCCGGAGATGCCGATTTCCGTCGGTGACTCCCGGACGACCTGGAAGGCCCTTATGGCTGCCAGCATGGCGGAAATTATGGAAACCGCCTGCCGCGGACAGCTTGACTATACATTCCTCGGCGGAGCGCAGATCGATATGTATGGAAACCTGAATTCCACCCGGATCGGCAACGATCACCAGAAACCCAAGGTCCGCTTCCCCGGGAGCGGCGGGGCCAATGATTTTGGGTCTTTCTGCTGGCGGATGATGGTCATGACCCCCCAGGACCCCAAGCGCTTTACGGAAAAGTGTTCTTACGTTACAACTCCCGGCTGGCTGGAAGGCGGCGATTCCCGCGCGAAGTCAGGTCTGCCCCTGGGCGCAGGTCCCTACAAGATCATTACCAACATGGCCGTTATGGACTTTGAACCGGCATCCAAGCGGATGCGGATCATCGCCGTCAATCCCGGCTATTCCGAGAAGGACGTGCAGGATAATTGCGGCTTCGAGCTCCTCAAGGCCGCGAAGATTGTCGAGAATGCTGGACCGAGCGAGACGGAGCTGTCCATTCTCCGCGACCAGATCGATCCCTACCGTTATGTCATCGGGCGTTAATTAACCTTTAAAGAGAAAAAAAAAGGCCGCTGCTTTCCCAAGCAGCGGCCTTTTTTTACACACATCTAATTGTGACGACTTCGCAAAAAGCCCGATAATTGCTGCTTCTGTCATCCTTTGTGACGACGGGCAGTCAAGAATGTTTTATTCCGGTTCTAAATCAAAGCGCTATCTTCGTTGGCATCGTCATAGGCTCCTCGACGTATGAAAAATACGCCTGCGTCGCCTCTGCCTTGCCGCCTTGATTTCATCTTTGATTTAGAACCGGAATTTTTACCTGAGCATGATTTTCATGCCATCCGTTTCCTTCACTAGTTTCTCCCCTGCGGACGTTCCGCAGAAAACACAGGTATAGTCGTACTTTTCCCCCTCGGATAAGACAAGGAGCAGCCGCTTCCGGACGGGTACGGCCCGGCGGCAGTGGGGACAGAAGAGTTCCGTGGCGTCAAAATCCTTGAATTGCTGCTTCTTCATTGTGTTTCGTCCTCGTCTTTGTCGGGTATAAGTTTTGCGTTTTCCAGCCAGACGGTGGCCTCACTGTCGCTGGGGGCCCGATAATCGCCCCGGGGAGACAAAGACCCCCCGGAACCAACCTTGGGACTGTTGGGAACGCAGGATCGCTTGAACTGACTGGTTTTGAAAAAGCGGTATAGGTACACCTCCAGCCAATGCTTGATCTCTCCGATTATGTACTGATGGCGCTTGTCTGCGGGGATATTAGGCCAGAGTCCCCGGTTGCCGTCCCGCCAGGTACAATAGGCCATAAAGGCGATTTTGGTGGGCAGATAACCAAAGCGGGTAATGTAAAAATTATGGAAGTCCTGGAGTTCATAGGGGCCGATGACCGCTTCTGTTTTTTGCGCCGGCTGGGCGCCCTCTGCGCCGGGGATGAGTTCCGGACTGATCTCTGTAGCAAGGATATCGACAAGAATTACCGACGTCTCCTTCGAGAAGACAACGGAATCCGCCACCCAGCGGATAAGATGTTGAATGAGGGTCTTGGGGACGCTGGCGTTGACATTGTAGTGGGACATGTGATCCCCGACGCCGTAAGTACACCAGCCCAAGGCCAATTCGCTGAGGTCCCCCGTTCCGACAACTAGGGCCCTCCGCATGTTGGCTAAACGAAAAAGATGGGAAGTCCTTTCCCCGGCCTGGATATTTTCAAAAGTAACATCATAAAGAGGCTTTCCTTTTACAAAGGGATGGCCGACATCCTTCAGCATTTGAAGGCAACTGGGCCTGATATCGATTTCATTGGCTTCCACCCCCAGGACCTTCATCAGCCGAACGGAGTTGGTATAAGTCTTGTTCGTAGTTGCAAATCCGGGCATTGTATAGGCCTTGATATTGGTGCGGGGCCACTTGAGAAGATCCATGGTCCGGGCTGCGACGATCAAGGCATGGGTTGAATCAAGTCCTCCGGAGACGCCGATTACGATGTTTTTTATGCCCGAGGCCTGAAGTCGCTTCGCCAATCCCTGAACCTGGATGTTGTAGGCCTCGTAGCAGCGCTGATCCCGCTTGCTCGCATCGGCGGGAATGTAGGGGAAGCGGGGATATTCGCGTTCAAGGAGGATACGTTGTGTTTCCGGGAGGTCCACTGTGAAGTCAATATGTCGGAAAGTGGTTATCCGGTCCCGGTGGGTCCGGGCGTTCTGGCTGAAGCTGGTGAGGCGCATTCTATCCTGGGCCAGGCGGTCGAGATCGATATCCGAGTAGATTACCTGAGGCTGTTGTGAAAAGCGCGTCGATTCAGCCAGAAGATTGCCGTTTTCATGAATCATGGCATGGCCGTCCCAGGCAAGATCCGTTGTCGATTCTCCCGGTCCTGCCGCCGCATAAAGATAGGCGGCCACACAGCGGGCCGACTGGTTGGCGGCGAGGCTCTGGCGGTATTCCGATTTCCCGATGGTAACATTTGATGCCGAGAGATTCCCAATGAGAGTGGCTCCGGCCATAGCGGCGAAACTTGAGGGGGGAATCGGAACCCAGACATCCTCGCAGATCTCGATGAAAAATTTGAAATTGGGAATGTTCTGAACATGAAAAAGAAGGTCAGCCCCGAAGGGGATGTCTTGCTGGCCGCAAAGATCGATTGTCTGTGTCAGGGCTTCTTCCGCCGGTGTGAACTGGCGGCGTTCGTAGAATTCACGGTAATTCGGCAAATAAGATTTGACGGCCGCACCCAGGATACGTCCCCTGTATATCACCACTCCACAGTTGTACAGGCGGTTGTCCGCCTGTAAAGGAGCGCCGACCACGACGATGATCTTCAGTTTCCGTGACGCCACGACTATTTGCTGCAGCGCCGCCTGGACAGCATGGAGAAGGGCGTCCTGGTGGAACAGGTCTTCATTGGAATAGGCCGAGATCCCCAGTTCCGGGAAGAGGGCGAAAACGGCATGGTTATCCGCAGCCTTACGGGCCATCTTCAGGGTGGACTTGACGTTAAATTCCGTATCCGCCACCCTCACTTCCGGGACGCATACCGCCGCACGGATGAAACCATGGCGGTATATATTGAAATAATTTTTCATCGTCATCATGAGTCTCCCTCTACATAGGCGTAGGCGCTATGATTATGGATACTTTCGTGATTCTCCGCCTCCACCGTGTAGGAGGGGAAATTTTCATGTGCCTTCAGACGGGCGGCGACATTCCGGACGACATCCTCGACGAACATGGGATTTTCATAGGCCCGTTCGGTAACGAATTTTTCGTCCGGCCGCTTGAGGAGAGAATACACCTCGCCGCTCGCTGATTCTTCGACGATGCGGATGAGGTCCTCGATCCAGAAGAATTTCCTGAAACGCACCTTGACCGTGACCATGCTGCGCTGATTATGGGCCCCCATATTACTGATCTCCTTGGAACAGGGACAGACCGTCGTCACCGGCACGATTATGCCTACCTGAAAGTCTATACCATTGTCATTGAGGGCGCCGCAAAACATGCATTTATACTCCATCAGGCTTTTTGCGCCTGTTACGGGCGCCGCTTTCTCAATGAAGTAAGGGAAGACGATTTCCATGTGGGCTGATTGGGCCTTGAGTTTCTGTCGCGTTTTTTCCAGGATCAGATGAAAGGTCTTGATGTTGATCTGGCCTCTGAATTCATTGAGGATTTCAATGAAGCGGCTCATATGGGCCCCCTTGAAATGATGGGGCAGGTTGACATACATATTGATCGCGGCGTTCACCGCCTGGGTTCCCTGGGCGCGATCGAGGACGATGATGGGATACTTGATCCCCTTCACACCCACCTTGGTGATCTCAATGTTCCGATGATCCTTGAGGTTTTGTACGTCGATCATGCCGTGTATGTCACCCGGGCGTTTTCCGATTCCCATACGGTCACTCTGGAAACCGTCAGGCCCACGTTCAGGGTTTGTATTCTTTTCGTCAGGAGATCATAAATAAGCTTCGCGACCCGCTCCGAAGAGGGGTTTATGTCCTTGAAAAACTCGACTTCATTCAAGTATTTATGATCAAGATGATCAAGAATCTCGTTGGTCCACTTTTTCAGATCCCGAAAATCAATGAGAATCTCCTCCCCGTTCAAGTCGTTACCCGCCACTGTAACCTCGACGAGGAAATTATGTCCATGAAGGTCTTCGCACTTTCCGCCGATCTCCTTGAGGACATGGGCGGCGGAGAAAGATTTCTTGATCGTAACTTCGTACATGATTTGCCTCTTTTTATGTAACGATAAATAAAGACTATTTGCCCCTGCTTGTCAACAAGTACAATTTAATAATCATTTTGTCAAAGTAGTCATAACTTGAGTGCCCAAAGGGGAGGGAGATGCCGGCATTTTCAGAAGTAAAGGTCTTTGCCTATTTGTGCTGTAGTTCTTTATCCACCGCCATATTATCCCGGTGAATAACCTCGTCGTAGTCTTTATAGCCCAAGACCTGTTGAATCCTGGAGGTCTTGAGTCCCATGATCTTACGAACCTCTTCCGCTCCATAGTTGGTGAGTCCCTTGGCGAGGATTTTTCCGCCGGTGTCTAAACAGAGGACGGGATCGCCGACATGGAAATCCCCTTCTACATCAATGACGCCGGAAGGGAGGAGACTTTTGCCCTCTTCGATGAGGGCCTTTTTCGCGCCGTCATCCACAGTCAGCTTCCCCCGGGACCTGAGAGTAAAGGCAATCCAGTATTTGCGGCTGTTGAGATGTTCTTTCATAGGCAGAAAGAGGGTGCCCCGCTCTTTTCCGGCGCAGAGATCCCTGAGGATTCCCTTTTCCTTGCCCGCGGCGATGATATAGGGGATGCCGAAGGCCGTGACTTTCTTGGCGGCCAGGACTTTACTTTTCATGCCTCCCGAACCGACATCGGAGGTTTCATCCGTGGCGGCCTGCTCGATCACATCGGAGATCTCGCTGACGATAGGGATGACCTTGGCCTTCTTGGACCGGTTCGGATTACGGTCATAGAGACCGTCGGTGTTGGTCAGATTGATCAGGAGATGGGTTTCCGTAATATTGGCGATCATGGCGGCAAGCTGATCGTTGTCTCCGAATTTGATTTCATCGACGGCGACGGTATCATTTTCGTTGATGACGGGTATAACTCCCCATTCCATCAGGGTGGTCAGGGTGTTGCGGATATTGAGGAAGCGCTTCCGATCCGTGAGATCGCTCATGGTAAGGAGAATTTGGGCGACGTAGATACCGTGCTTGCCAAAGGCGTTGGAATAGACGCGCATGAGCCGTCCCTGACCAATAGCGGCGGCGGCCTGTTTCTGGGGCATGCTCTTCAACGGACCGCTGATGCCCATCCGGTGTTTTCCCGAGGCGATAGCACCGGAGGTGACGATGACGATGTGATATCCCTGTTTTTTCAGATCCACCATGTCATCGACAAGCTGTTCAATGATATTCAGGTCAAGACCGTTATCTCCCGACAGGACGGCGCTGCCGATCTTGATCAGGACTTTTTTGACGTCCTTAAGGATTTCCTTTCTCGTCATCAGGCTTCCCTTCCCCTCTTTGCTCTTCCTGTGTCCGGGTGGTTCGCTCTAATTGCTTCGTGATCCGACCGAGTATTTCGTCGAGGCCTTCACCCGTAACTGCTGAAAAAGTTAGTACTTCTATTCCCTTTTCGCGAAAGATGTCAACGTCTTTTTTCATCCGCTCCCTGGTAACAGGCAAGTCGGTCTTGTTAATGGCAACAATCTGCGGTTTGTTCATCAAGGTGGTATTGAAGAGCCCCAGCTCCCGGTTGATGGATTCATAGAGATCCCAGGCCCCCTGGTAATCTTCCCCTGAAATGTCAAGTATATGAAGAAGAATTGATGTTCGTTCCACGTGTTTCAGAAATTGGACGCCCATGCCCGCACCGGTGTGGGCCCCGGTGATCAGGCCGGGAATATCGGCGATGACGAAACCCTGATTCTGTCCATAGGAAACGACGCCAAGGTTGGGAACAAGGGTGGTAAAAGGGTAATCGGCGATCTTCGGACGGGCCGCCGAAACTCGGGATATAAATGTCGATTTCCCTACGTTGGGGCGGCCGATAATTCCTACATCAGCCAGTAGCTTAAGTTCGAGAATGATCCATCGCTCCTCGCCGGGCATGCCATCCTGGGCAAAGTGGGGGGCGCGATTTGTGGAAGACGTGAAATGGGCGTTGCCCTTGCCCCCGATGCCTCCCCGGGCTGCGATAAACCGCTGACCGTCACGGGTAAGATCGGCGAGTATTGTCTGACTTTCGGCTTCTATGATGACGGTGCCGACGGGAATGCCGATCTCGACATCTTCCCCACTGCGGCCCGTCCGATTGTTCCCCTCTCCTTTTGCACCGTTAGGGGCCGAGTGGCGCGGGCGGTATCTAAAGTCGAGGAGGGTGGCGAGATTGTGGGAGGCGTAGAAGGTTATATCTCCTCCTTTGCCCCCGTCACCGCCGTTTGGCCCCCCTCTGGGGACAAACTTTTCGCGCCGAAAGCTCACGCAACCGCGACCGCCATGGCCCGCCTGGATGAATATTTTTGCTTCGTCTATAAATTTCATAAAAAAATAAAGGCGCTCATATCAAGCGCCTTTTGATGGTGATAGTTTTTTACGCTATACCCGCTATGGGATGCTGTGTCCTCTTCAGGGCCGACGATAACGTCTATGCCGCGTAGACACTTACCTTTTTTCTTGTTTTGTCGAGCCTTTCAAATTTAACGACACCGTCAATCTTGGCGAAAATGGTGTAGTCCCTGCCGAGGCCGACGTTCTTGCCGGGGTGCACCTTTGTTCCGACCTGGCGGATGATAATTCCACCGGCGTTGATTGCCTGACCGCCGAAGACCTTTACGCCCCGACGCTGGGAGTTACTGTCCCGGCCGTTCCGTGAACTTCCCTGTCCCTTTTTATGTGCCATGAATCGCTCCCCTTCCCTTTAAAGTGAAATATCCCGAATAACCATCCGGGTCAGCGGCTGGCGATGGCCGGTTTTTTTCTTGAAACCCTTCCGCCGTTTCATGTGGAAGACGGCAATCTTCTCGGCCTTTGTCTGGGCTACGATTTCTCCCACCACCTTTGCCCCGCTTACTGTGGGGGTTCCGATGCGGATCGCCTCGTCCGTTGCGACCATAAGGACGTTGTCAAATACCACCGTATCTCCCTTGCTTCCTTCGAGTTTCTCTGTGGCAACCATGTCTCCCACGGAAACCCGGTGCTGCTTTCCGCCTGTCTTTATCACTGCGTACATCGCTTCATCCTTGTTGAAAAATTTTGAACGGACTATCTACCCGAAAAGGCATTTATTTGTCAACAAAAAAAGTTGCCCTTTTCGTCACCCTGGTTTCGAGAGCCGTAGCAACATCCAGGCAAAGGGCATGGACAAGAATGTCCTCGGCACGGACAGCGCCCTCATGACTGAAACGGACATCCATTATAATCTCGCGGGTGGAACGATCGAAGGCAAGATAGGATACGAGGGGACGGATATCCCTGATCACCGTCCGGTCCTTGATAGTCTTCGTGATGGTAAATTGTTGAGCCCTTAAAAAAGTATCTATATATTCTTCCAGATGAACCAGCCTTTCTTCGTCAAGGGTGCCCGGCAGGAGGGCCCGATATTGGAAGCCACGGATCAATTCGGTCAGAGAGCGGGCGGCCTGGGGAAGTTCCACCATTTCAAACACCGTCATCCCCTCGGGAAGATAACTATTGATCCGTTCCCGCAGCGCGGCGAGCGCCTCGGTTGGTTTGATAATCTGGATGTCGCAATATTCCCCTTCGCTTTCCAGTCCGACGGCGGCGGCGACGGCAAAAGAGATCTTGGGGTGGGGGTGGAAACCCTCCGAATATATGAACTGCATGCCGCTCTGGACTATTCCCCGGGTCAGGGCGGAGGCGCTCTCCAGGTGAGACAGATAGCGGGAGAGGCCCTTTTTCTTGAAGCTTAATCGGAACCGGCGAGAATCTGTAGAAAGGGAAGCCTTTTCTCGGGTGGCCGGTTCAGCGGCGGGGGTGGTGTCACCGATGGGGGTGGGTGCTTCCGCCGCTTCTTCCTCGGCGCGGACGGGCCGGATGTCGATATGGTCGCAGACGCCGCATTGATAACAGCCGTCAAGGCGGCAGTCCGCCGTCAGAGTTTCATTATGGGCCTTTTGCGCCTCTTCCAGGAGGAATTGACGGTCGAGACCGCAGTCGATATGGTCCCAGGGGAAAGGCGCCTCCGGGGGGCGTTCGCAAAGAAATGCGGCCGGTTCGATTCCGAGCTGGGCTATGGCATTTTCCCAGTGATCATTACGGAATTGGTCGCTCCAGCCGTCGAAACGGCAGCCCAAGCGGTAGGCGGTTTCAATCAGTGGGCCAAGGGATTCGTCTCCCCGGGAAAACAGCCCTTCGAGAAGGCTCATCCGGGCATCGTTCCATTTGATCTGGATGTTGCGATGGCGCAATCGGGATTTGAAAAAGGACTGCTTCGCGAAGATTTCTTCCAGGCCGATCTGCCTCTGCCACTGAAAAGGCGTGTGGGGTTTGGGTACGAAAGTGGAAAGGCTGACCGTGACCTGCCCACGGTTTTTCGATGTCCGCAGCACCTTATGGGCAAGAGACGCTATTCCCTCCAGGTCCTCTGCTTCCTCTCCCGGGAGACCGATCATGAAATAGAGCTTGACCGCCCGCCACCCCGCTTCAAAGACCAGTGTCGAGGTCTTCAAAAGGTCCTCTTCCGTGTTTCCCTTGTTAATGGAATTTCTCAGTCGCTGGGTTCCCGCTTCAGGGGCCAAAGTGAAACTCGTCTTTCGTACCCGCTTGATGGCCTCGATGAGGGAGCTGCTCAGGGTCTCGACGCGCAGGGAGGGCAGGGCCAGGGCAATGCGCCGGGCGTAATATCGATCCATCAGCGCCGGCAGGAGGGTCTCGATGCAGGAATAATCGCCGGAGCTCAGGGACAGGAGGGATAGCTCTTCCTGTCCGGTGGCGGCGAGCATGGCGTCGGCCATATCTTGAAGGAGGGCGGGGTGTCTTTCTCTGACCGGACGCCAGACCATACCGGCCTGGCAAAACCGGCAGCCCCTGGTGCAGCCCCGGGCAACCTCCAGCACTACCCGGTCGTGGATGGTTTTCATCAGGGGGGTCAGCGGTTTTAACGGCCCTGTCCAGGCGTTCAGATCGGCGACAATCCGTTTCCCGATTTTCCGGCCGGGTTTATGAACGGAGGGGACATAGACCCCTTCAATATCGGCAAGGGCGGCAAGGACCATGTTCCTGGGATTGTCCCTTCCCTTCTCCCTGATCATGGCGGCGGCGATCTCTATGATGACCTCTTCCCCTTCGCCGATGACGAAGGCGTCCATAAAGGCGGACATGGGAGCGGGGCTGAAACAGCAGGGACCCCCGGCGATTACGATCGGGTCTCCGTCCCTTCTGTCTTCACTGCGAAGGGGGATGCCGCCCAGCTCGAGCATGGTGAGGACATTCGTGAAGGAAAGTTCATATTGAAGGGAAAACCCAACCATATCAAAAGCCTGCAAGGGGGTCCTGGATTCGAGGGTATGGAGGAGGATGCCGTGACGGCGCATCTGACCTTCCATGTCGGGCCAGGGGGCGAAACAGCGCTCGGCAACGATTTCGTCCTGTCCGTTCAAGATCTCATATAAGATCTGGATGCCCAGGTGGGACATCCCGACTTCGTAAGTATCCGGGAAGGCAAGGGCAACGCTGAGCCGACAGGCATGCCGATCCTTGTGGACGGCGTTGATCTCCCCGCCGATGTAGCGGCTGGGTTTGGAGACGGTGAGAAGGATGTCTTCCAGTGTTTTTTGATAATCAGGCATGAGATATATTATGTGTTTCCGAGGCGGTCTTTGTATTTATACCAGTTCTGAATGATTTCTCGGTACTTGGATTGGGAAAATTTCCGGGGGAATTCGTCCTTACTCAGATAGGGCAGGGCGTCCTTCTTGAAGTCGTCGAGAAGATTCCGCAAGACTGTTTCCGTCTCGGCGTTATGCACGAAGGTCCGTTCCTTCCGGTATTCGTAATTGGCCACAGGTCCGAAGACCCGGCGGGTCTTTAAATAGTGATCCTCCTCCTCAAAATAGGAGATTTCGAAGGCCACATCCATTTTGATGACCAGTTCCACCTTGACCGTATCTGCGGCGATCTGACGGGAGACATCCCATATATGAAGGGTCAGACCGTTGGGAAGGCTTAAATTTTCAATATGTTTCATAGCGACGCACCTTCCTTGAGATGCCTTGTCCCTTAGCATCTTTAATCTTGACCTGCAATGTCAATCCTCATATATAGCACCCATCATTCCCGGCGAGGGAACAAATGTGAGGAAGTCATGACCGAAGAAAAGAGCGCCAATGCCATTTTATTGCTCTCCTGTCAAGACCAGAAGGGGCTAGTCTATAATATCTCCAACTTTATTTATCGCCACAACGGCAACATTGTCCATGCGGCTCAGCATACCTCGGTGACAAGAAAGATCTTTTTCATGCGGATCGAATGGGAACTAAACGGCTTTGTCATTCCCCGTGAGGAGATCGCCCTGGTCTTCAAGCATGTAGCCAGTCAGTTCGATATGACCTGGGATCTGCATTTCACCGATACGGTTCCCCGCCTGGCAATTTTCGTATCCCGCCATCCCCATTGCCTCTACGACCTGATTCTGAGACGCCGGATGGGGGAAATCAGGGCGGAAATTCCCCTTGTCATCAGCAATCATCTCGATGTTAAACCAATGATCGAGCAGTTTGGCTTGAAGTTTATGCACTTTCCCATTACCCCGGAAAACAAGGCGGATCAGGAACAACGGCAGATCGAGGAAATCAGGAAACACAATATTGACCTGATTATCCTTGCCCGGTACATGCAGGTCCTGTCGAACCGGTTCGTTGAGGAATACCCGAACAAAATTATCAACATTCACCATTCCTTTCTTCCCGCCTTTGCCGGCGCCCATCCCTATCAGCAGGCCTACGACCGGGGGGTGAAGATCATCGGCGCTACGAGCCACTATGTGACGGAGCAACTTGACGACGGACCGATTATCGCCCAGGATGTCATCAAGATTAGTCATCGGGATGCCCTGGATGATATCAAGCTGAAAAGCCGGGACCTGGAAAGGACTGTACTGGCCAAAGCTGTCCGCCTGCACCTGGAAAACCGGCTTCTGCCCTATGGTTCCAAGACCGTCGTTTTCGAGTAGTATTTTTTAATGATGAAAATTTCCGACCCCCATCTCTGTCAGCCCGATGCAGGCAAATCCTGTGGGGCCTGCTGCGGCCTCTACAACTACGCCGACTCTTCCCGGGAATCACTGACGCTGCGGCTGAGAGGTCGAACGAGACTATTTCGCCATGCCGACAAATCCCCGGAGGGTCTTCAGGTTTTCTCCCGCATGATTCAGGCGACCGAAGACATGGCAAAGCGTTACGAGGTCATCTATTGTTGCGAATATCTGGGATTTCTCGATGCGGGCGAAAAGCGCGTCGGCTGTCTTCTCCACCCCCTCCAGAATGACGGCATCGATCACCGGGGGGTCTCTTTTTACGGTCGCGAGCTCTGCGATGGTCATTTCTGCCCAAGTTATCACTATATCTCCGGGGAAGAAAAGCAGGCCCTCCTGAATATCATTACTGACTGGTACCTCTTCGGACTTGTCATTACGGATATCGATCTGGTCAAATCGTATTTTCAGTTGGTCAGCGACGGGGTCTATGAGACGCCGTCGCCGGAACGCTTCAAAGACGGCCTCCTCCGCGAAAAGGCCTTGGCCTTCTTTGAGCTTAAGCTGTCCTGGCCTTTCCGTTCCGCCGATGTGCATCGCCTGGGGAAATACTACTTTGACGGTTCACAGTATATGATCAACCATATCGATTACGAGGCCCTTGGTTCGGAAAGATCCCGGTTCGACAGGATATTCCTGAGCCTGACCTCCGATTTTCGCAGCCGGGCGGATCTCCGTCAGGCGGAAGACCTGATTCAGGGCCATCTGGATGCTTTTATCAGCGTTTATCAGGATAACCCATGATTTGCCGTGATTTATCATTGACAAAAGATGTTCTGTCGATTAGCATCCATCCCGTTATCCGAAGTAGAAACGGCTCTGTAGGGGGGATATATGGAAGGTATGGAAAAGGAGATTCTCTTCTCCCGGGATGCCATCAATCAGCGCATCACGGAGCTCGCCGCCGACATTTCCCGGGATTACGCCGGTAAAGAGCTGGTCGTCGTCGGCGTCCTCAAAGGGGCCTTCATCTTTATGGCCGATCTTATCCGCCGCCTCCAGACCCCCTGCGTTATCGATTTTGCGAGATTGGCGAGCTATGGAGCGGGATCGACAAGTTCCGGTCAGATTGTTATTACCAAGGACATTGAAATGGAGATTAGAGACCGGGATGTCTTGATCGTCGAGGATATCGTGGATACGGGCCTGACCCTGTCCTATCTCGTCCAGGCCTTTAAGGAGCGGGGCCCTCGTTCCCTGAAGGTCTGCGCCTTCATGGATAAGAGGTTGCGCCGCAAGGTTGTCTTCGAAGCGGATTACGTGGGCTTTACCATTGACGACGGTTTTGTGGTCGGCTATGGTCTCGATTTTAACGAGAAAGCAAGATTCTTCCCGGATGTTTACATCGTGACGAATTTATAGAGGGCTTATGATTATTCAATGCCGAATCTGTCGAACAAAATACCATTTTGATGAAACCAGGATTCCCCAGGATGGCGCCTGGGTCCGCTGCACCCGTTGCCAGAAGGTGTTTTTTCAGCATCCCCCTCTTTCCAGCCTGGTGGAGCCCATTGCCGGCTTGGTGGGGGCGGACAGGTCCGATGACCCGGATCAGATCGCTCCCGGGGCTGCGAAAACGGTGGATATGCGAGATCTCTCCCAATCCAAAGAACCTGAGCTTGATGACCTTGCCGAGATCTCCGAACTCTCCCCAACCCGGCCACCTGCTAAGAGAATATTGGTTTTGGCCTTGGGGGCGATCATGCTGGTCCTCGTGGTGGGCGGCGGGAGTCTCTTCCTCTTTCCCCAATCCGGTCAGGTGGTGATGAAAGAATTGAATGCCCTTTTCCCGGGTCTGGCATCATTTACCGCCCAGGAAGCGCAGGCGCCGGTGGTCGGGCCTGCCCAGGTCAAGGTTGTGGATGTTAAACAGCGTTTCGTCAATAATGCCCTCCTCGGCAATATGCGCATTGTCGAGGGCGTTGTCATGAATACCTCTCCCTATCCCATGGCGAGGATAAAGGTCGGAGGGGAACTCTTTGATATGATCGGGACACCGGTGCGGCAGAGCTCGGCTTTTTGCGGGAATCTGCTCACAGATGAAGAGTTGGGGGGCATGTCGGAAGAACAGATATTCCGGGAGCTCGCCAATCCTCAGGGCAGCGACGTACCCAATGACAAGATCGCCCCGAACGGCACGATTCCCTTCATGATCGTCTTCCTCCGGGAGCCCCCCGGGGTGACCAGGACATTTGTCATCCCCGTCGCCGCCGAACGGCTCCTTTCTCCGTAAATCTCTCCGGGTGATATTCCCCGCAGCTTGCTGTGGGGAGGTTGGTGATTATTTCTTCTGGGCGTCGTAGAGCTTAAGTATCCTGTCCGTGATATCGATGCTTTCCTCTGCGGTAATCACAGCCATGCGGTCCAGGATAACGGTAAATCGCTCGCTGCGGGCATAACTCCGGACGACCTGCATGATCTCGCCGATAACCTTCTGGGTTATTTCCAACTCTTTGCGTTTGAGTTCCCCCTCCGCGTCCTCGCGCAGGTACTGAAGTTCCCGCATTTCGTGCTTGATCTGGTCACCCTTCTTTTTTCTCGCATCCATGGCGCCGGGTTCGAGGCGGTTGAATTCTTCTTCCAGCTTTCGGACTTCCCCCTCCTTGGCGGCAAGGGCGGCCTGCTTTTTCTCCACATCCTTCATGAAGGCGGTGCGGACTTTCAGGGAATTTTTGGATTCCCGGAGGATCTTCTGCATATCCACCATCCCGACCTTCATGGCCCCGCCACCCGCCGCCGCCTTCGGGGGGGCCGCCAAAGCCGGCATGGCCAGTAAAATTATCATCAAGACAGAGGCCATCCATACGAAATATCTCATTTCTTTTTTCACGATCCTAACTCCTCCTTGTGTGAACTTGGGGCCTTCATACCTCTTTTGACCATAAATGTAAATAGGGGGAAGCAGATATGTCGGTCTGTTTCCCCCTATGATAAGTTGTTGTCGGTGAGAGCCACTAAGACGGCTATTGACCTCAGACTTATTTGCTCCCCTGGAACCCCCCGACGGCTTTGTCAGTTGAGTAGCCAGCCTGCCAGACACCGCCAATGTATTTCCCTTTATCCGTGCCGTTTCCGTAAACGGTCCCGGAGGCGCCCTTGGTGTCGGCGG
>JANXZC010000055.1 GCA_025355725.1 Syntrophus sp. (in: bacteria) | reverse complement strand
AGGCGGATGTATAGATCGTAAAGCGTTATTTCTCTTTCCAGCAGACCGTTGACGGTCTCGATGCACTTCCCCTTTTCTCCGGCCAGCAGGGCCTGGAAATAATCGGAATAGATCGCGTCGGTAATCATCGTCTCCTTCATTTTCACCTTCCCCGTTTTGATGACATAAACATCATTGTTACCTGCTTGAAAGGGACGCCCCTTGCGGGAGGAGACCCTTCTTGATATTTTTCTGCTCATACATCAATTTGTCCGCAGAGGCCATGAGTTCGTCAAGAGAACAGGGGTTTTCAGGATCATAGTAAGAGCAGCCTACACTGATAGAAAGTCTGTATCTCCGGTTGTCCTGTTTGTTTTGTGTGTCAATCAGAGACTGCAACCGGGTCGTAAAGGCCTCAGAATTTTCTTCTGTTATATCAGCAGTAAGAACGGAATATTCATCTCCTCCCAGGCGAGCAATGATGTCGGAGGCCCTGAAGGTCTCTTTTAACACGGTTGTCGCTTCAATGAGGGCTTTATCTCCTTCCTCATGACCCAGCGTATCGTTGATCCATTTCAACCCGTCAAGATCCGCAAAAAAGAGCACCATTCCGCTCTTATTCCGTTCAGCTAATTTTAACTGCTGCTCCGCAAGAAATAGAAAGCCCCTTCTGTTGAGAAGGCCAGTGAGTGAATCGGTGATCGAAAGGCTAAAGAGCTCTTCCTCAAGTTTTTCACGCACAAGTGTTTGGTTCCGCAAACGTTTTGTGCCGGCGCCGATTCCGACCAGACCGATGATCCATAGAAAACTGTGGGCGATCGTTAATTCGGCCATACGGGACCGCTCAATAGCCCTCAGGGGTTCCATGGGGATGGATACACTGATTTCCCCCCGGATATCCCCCTCTTTATATCCCTGGACGGCATGGCATTTCAGGCAGGATTTTTCCGTAACAAAAGGGCGCATGAAACGAAAATATTCTTTCCCCGATGTCATTATTTCGATGGAAACGGACTCTTTTGTTCCTCGCTCAAATTTTTTCAGAGCCTCTGCCTCCCAGGAATCCGGAAGATTTTCAGGCCGGATTGGATTTAAACTGGTGATGTGCCCATGAAAGTCATGCATCTCCATGGCCAGTTCATTAATCTGGCGGGTCATGTAGGCCGGATTAACCAGCGTTAGCAATAAACCATTGGACGTCATGATGTCGCGGTTGGGAACCTTAAGATACGGATTGGCAGGGGTCATCTCTGAAACGGGCACATACACGCCCCCCTGTTTTGAAATCCATCTTCGATAGATGAGATCTTTGTTATAGGAGATCTCGGCGCTCGCTCGGGCAAAGCTCAAACTGGACTGTTTCTGCTGGTATATGTTCCATCCCAGAGATGCAATGATGCCTAAGGTCCAGATTAGGACAAGCGTCCATAAATATTTTTTAAGATTTGCTGACCATGGGTTCGTCATATCCCTGCCTTTCATTTATACATCCCCGGATAACAAAAGGGAAAGTAATGATGAATAAAATATCAATCGAATTTATACCCCTTCTCGTTGAACAGCCGCAAACAGGTATCCACCACTTCGGGGTCATAGAGGGCGCCGCGGTTCTTTTCGATCTCCTTCAAAGCCGCCTCAATGCCCAAGCTGGGACGATAGGGGCGGTGTGAAGCCATGGCTTCCACGACATCAGTCACAGCCAGAATGCGGGCCTCCATGAGAATTTCTTCCCCCTTCAGGTGTCGTGGATAGCCGGAGCCGTCCATTCGCTCATGGTGCTGGTAAACAATCTCTGCCAGTGGCCACGGGGATTCCACATCCTTCAGCATCTCGCACCCTGTTCGGGCATGTTCTTTAATCAGGGAAAACTCAATTTCATGCAGTTTTGTCGGTTTGGCCAAAATCTCGGCAGGGATCGATAGTTTTCCAATATCATGAATGGAACCGGCCATACGGATGCCGTCGATTTTCTCCTGCGGCAATCCCATCTCCGTAGCAATGGCGAGGGCAAGGTCCGCCGAACGGATCTGGTGGCCGGCCGTATAGGGATCTCTGGACTCCACGGCAGACCCCATGACCTGGATGGTCGTCTTCACCGCCCGTCGTAATTGTTCAAGCGATACGAGAAGTTGTTCTTCCGTCTGCTTGCGGTTGGTGATGTCGCCCATAAAGTTCAACGTAGCAGGTTCCCCTTTCCAGTTTATCCTGACGGTATCCAACTCTACCCACCGGACATCGCCGTTTTTATGAATAACCCGAAAAGAATACTGCCGGGGAATGTTTTCACCATTGAGGCGTCTGACATATCTGTCCATGACCATGTCGCGGTCATCCGCATAAATGAACTCGACAAATGGCATTGACGCGATTTCCTCGCGTGAATAACCAGTTACCATGGTAGTCTTGGGATTAAGGAACACCAGCTTACCACCCTGAGCAACAAAAACAGCCTCGCCGGCATTCTCAAAGAGGATTCGATATTTCTCTTCGCTCTCCCGCAGATCATCCTCCATCCGCTTTTGGTCGGTGATGTCGCGAGCGGTCGAAATTGCGCCGATTACACGTCCCTGTTCGTCTTTGAGCACCTTACACCACCAGGAAAGAAGACGCTTCTCACCATCCTGACGGCGCTGCCAGCTCTCTACGTAGATGACGTCCTCATTACCAGTGAATAGGGGTTGTACTTTAATATAGACTTCCTGCTCTCCCTCGAAATAATAGGATGCCTCGTGACCGAGAACATCTTCCCCGAAGAATTGCAATCCGGCAAGATTGGCCCACATGTATCGTTTGAAAACATCAACCTCCATAATAATGTCGGGAACCGCAGCCAAAATGGTGTTTTTGCGGACAGCCAGCATCCGCAGCTCTTCTTCTACCCGCTTGCGGTCGGTGATGTCGCGGGTTACGCCAAGAATGCCTACCGGTTGCTGATCTTCATTTCGGATCAACGAAAACTTCATCTCCGTCCAAACGGTGGTCCCGTCTTTTCGATTCACTTCCAGTTGAAGTGTCCGGGATATGGGGATATTCGGATGTTCGGATTTTTCCAGTTCCATGACCTCCGACAGGGTCTTCCTGGCCAGATCCCAGGAAGACGGAGTCAATGTCTCGGAAGACGGTAGTTTCAATGCCTCTTCCGGTTCATATCCCCTGAGAATTTTTACGGAAGGGCTGATATAGGTATAATTCAGATTCATATCCAAAACGAAAATGACGTCACTGACATGATCAGCGAGCAGGCGATATTTGTTCTCACTTTTCTTCAACAGCGATACGTTCGTTGATTCCAGTGCGCGCGCCTGCATCCTGTTTTCGAGGAGGACCGCCAGAAATTGGAAGGCGGTTCTGAAGACGGCATGATCGGCCTCTGAGGTTTCCGGTCCGTCCGCCATCATGGCGTACCCGAAAGATGAGCGAAGCGTTGCAATGGGCAGGACGCGGTATTCCGGAACCCCGGGAGGAAGACGATCAACAAACTTGAAGGTGAAAGACTTATCGAGCGCGTTGAGCGATTCGATAAATCGTGATCTCACCGAATCGGGATCGGTTATCTGCGACACGTAGGCGAGAGCCAATAATACTTCGTGTGACAGCTTCATAAACGACTCTCAAGGACCGGGAGGAATTCCGGCGCGTGCTCGGCAAGCCAGTGCTCGGGGCGAACAAAATAGGGGTTCTCGTAGATGCCTCCTCCCGTGATGACGAACGGGTGGACCTGCAGGACCTTCATGATCGTCGATCCCGGGAAACGGTTGACGTCATAGAGACAGATACTGATCCAGGCCTTGCCCCAGATGAAGGTATTGAGAAGCGATTCGTAGGCCATGAGATGCTCGATCCCGGGAATCTTTGTCAGGGCCCAGAGCATCTCCGCCGTTCCCCGCACGTTTCTCTGGCCGTTTTGCAGGTTCTCATCCCAGATATCGTTATGGGCCTTCAGCATGTCCTGTGGGGAAAAGTGGCCCTCGGGATAGTACAACTCATGGGAATGAAACAGCCTGAAGGAATCCGGGTCGGGGCGTTCGACATCCGGACACAGCGCATGGACACTGTCGAGCGCGTGATCGTAATGCTTCTCGTCGGGACAACAGACGAGAAGCTCTTGTTCTCGAAGGCCCTGGGCGAGGTAGCCGAACATGATCAAGTCTCTTTCAGCCTCTGATTCGTACAGCCCGCAGAAATGCGTGCCCCAATTGCAGGGGTATCCGCCGAATCCAAGACTCATGACCGCAAGATCCGAAGT
>JANXZC010000032.1 GCA_025355725.1 Syntrophus sp. (in: bacteria) | reverse complement strand
CCGGTTATAAACAGCGATACTGATTTCGATTATCCTTGCGGTCAATTCCTTGCCGATCAGGTTTTCCGTTTCCCCCTTGGTGATGGCCATATCGTGTTCCCCTTCCGGGGCCTTTGTCGAAGGGGTGAATATTGGTTCAGGCAGGCGGGACGATTCCTTCAACCCTGCGGGCAGGCGAATTCCCGACACGGCGCCATTATTCAGGTAATCCTTCCATCCCGAACCGCTCAGGTATCCCCGGACGATACATTCCACGGGCAGGGGCTGCGCCTTTTTTACCAGCATGCTGCGACCGGCCAGGATATCCCGATAGGGCCGACATGCCTCGGGGTACTCATCGGGATTGACGGATACTATGTGGTTGCCGATTATGTCCTCCATTTTCTCGAACCAGAAGGCGGACATCCGGGTGAGAATCCTTCCTTTGCCCGGGATGGGGTTGGGCATGATCACGTCAAATGCGGAAATTCTGTCCGTTGCCACAATCAGCAACTGGGACTCCAGGGCGTAGATATCCCGGACCTTTCCCCGACCGATCAAGGAAAGGCCGGGCATGGATGTGGAGATAAGCTGGTTGCTCATGGTGTGACCCCCTTGATTTTAAATTAATCTCAAAACTTTAGATAAGGGTTATGGCGTTTCTCGTATCCGATCGTTGAGGTTGGGGCGGCGCCGTAATTGTGTCCCGGAAACACCTTCGTTTCGTCGGGAAGGACAGCCAGTTTCTCCTTTAGGGAGCGAGCCATGACAGCCCATGATCCTCCGGGCAGATCGGTCCTGCCCACGGCCCCCACAAAAAGAGTGTCGCCGGTGAAAACCAGACCGTGGCCAAGCAGGCACATACTGCCGGGGGAATGACCGGGGGTGGCCAGTACCTGTAAAGAGACCTTTCCCAATGTAATCACATCTCCTTCCTTAACGGTGATATCGGCAGGAGGGGACTGTTTGGCCCCGAACATACGGAGATACATGGCGGGGGTGGAGACGAGCATTTCGGCGTCCCCCTCATGAATGACGATTTTGGCCCCCGTGCGCTCCTTCATATCCTGGTTGCCGGATATGTGATCAACATGCCCGTGGGTATTGACAATATACTTGATTTTCAAGTTGTTTTTTTCCGCCATGGAAACGAGGTTGGATATTTCCGCTGCCGGATCGATCACCATGGCCTCGCCCGTTTCCTCATCTCCGATCAGATAGGCGAAAACAGCCATCTGACCGACCTGTATCTGTTTAAAAAACATGGCAACCTCCAAATTCCCGTCGGGATGTCTTCCTTTTTTCAGGGGAGTTGCCCTATCATGATTGCAGCGAAAATGTCAACCGACGAAATGTCAGATAAACTCTGAAAAATTATGAATAATGCCTCTTGAAGAGCAGGAGTCCGGGAGGATTGGGGATGACTGGTTTTCGATTTCCACGATGGCGGTCAGCATTTCGACAAGTTCCGGGCCTTCCGAAGCCATAAGTTCGTAACCGACATGATTATGTCTGACGAGGGGCCGCTGGATAGGGGCGACCTCAAAGATCAGGGGCGGCGTGTCGGCGTTCACTCCTTGACCGGTCGTTCCCCGAAAAGGGACCGTCCGATCCTGATGATGGTCGCTCCCTCCTCAACGGCAATTTCGAAATCCCCCGACATGCCCATGGAAAGTTCCCCCATGGTCACCCCGGGAATGCCCATGCCGGCAATCCGATCACGGAGCGATCTCAAGGCGGCGAAACAGGGACGCGCCTCTTCGGGATCGTCAAACCAGGGCGCCATGGTCATAAGCCCCTGAATGGAGAGGTGTTCGAGGTGGGAGACCTCCTTTGCCAGCCCCGGCGCCTCCTCCCCGTCGATACCCCGCTTTGTTCCTTCCCCACTGATATTCACCTCCATGAGGATCTTGATCAGCCGGTCTTCCTTGGCCGCCCGCCGGTTCAGTTCCAGGGCTACGTCCATCCGGTCCACCGAATGAACCATGTCGAAGAGCTTGGCGGCGTATTTGGCCTTGTTGGTCTGTAGATGACCGATGAGATGCCATTCCTGGGGCCGACCCATGAGTTCGATCTTCCGTTTCGCCTCCTGGACGTAATTCTCCCCGAGGATATCCACGCCGGCGGCGATGGCGGCAAGGATCCGCTGGTCATCCACGGTCTTGGTTACCGCCATGAGGCGCACGTCGGCGTCCCGGCGTCCCGATCTGGCGGCGGCCGCCGCGATCCGCTGCCGGATATCTTCCACGTTCTGTCTGATGGCATGTTCCGTCGTCATATATCGAACCTCATCGCTCCGGCCTTTTTCAACGCATCCACGACCTCACAGAGGGGCAATCCCATGACATTGGTGTAGGATCCTTTAATCTCCTTGATGAAAAAGGCCCCCAGACCCTGAACGGCGTAGGCCCCGGCCTTGTCATAGGGCTCCGGCGACTGAATATACCACAATTTTTCATCTTCCGAAATATTCCTGAAGGTAACGGCGGCCCGGACCTCTTCTTTGATTGCGACATGTCCGGACAGGCGTAAAAGGGCAAAGCCTGTAAATACCTCGTGGGTCCGGCCGCTGAGTTTTTCAAGCATCCGCTCCGCTTCGGAGGAATCGGCAGGTTTGCCCAGGACCTCGCCGTCGATGACCACAATGGTGTCGGCCCCCAGGACCCAGGCCTGAGGATGGCCTTGCGCGATGGTGTAGGCCTTGTTTTCCGCAAGCCTGAGGACGTGTTCGGCAGGTTTTTCGTTGATGAAGAATGTCTCGTCCGCCCGGCTGGGGATAACCTGGAAATCCAGCCCCAACAGGCGCAGTAGTTCCTCCCGGCGGGGAGAGGCGGAGGCAAGGATCAGGGGATGGCTAAGGATCAAACCCATATCGTGTTTCCTTTCATGAAACCGCAACTATGTAACAGCTTCTTTGCTACTTGACAAATTGAAAATATGGGGCGAAGAGGAATGAAGACATATTCAAACTCTTGTTTGGAGAATCATTATGAAGAATTTTATTCTCGCCCTGTGTCTGGCTGTCCTGATGGGGAGCGGACAGCTCGCCTGGGCCGATACCAGAGCGGTTCAATTAAACGTTCCCGGCTGCAACTCCTGAGGGGACCGGGCCAGGATGGGGTCCATCCTGAGAAGTACGGACGGTGTCGGCAAATTCGAGATGCCTAAAGAGGGGGTTGTCGTCATCACCTTTGACGACAGGAAAACCACGGCGGCAAAAATCGTCCAGGCCCTCGAAAAGGGACGTTTTACCGTCAAGGGGAAACCGGTTTATGTCAATTTGGCTGCCCCTTCTCAGCAGGGCGCTTCCCCAGGGAAAAACGCGCCGTCGCCACAGGAATCTCCCCCGGGGGCAAAATCGCAGCCACGGCAGGGGGCATCCCCGGGGATAAGTGATCAGTCGCCTCAGGAGTTGCCTCTTTACTCTACTTCCCCCGATTCCAGCGGTACCATGTCACGATAGGCCGCTTTGACATTCCCTCCGGAAACTGATCCATTTTCAAATGGAGTCCTTAATGATAATGAGCTATCATCAAAATTCAACATCAGGACAACAGTGATTTCCTTTAAAAGCTAACGCTATGATGAGCCTTGACTGTAAGGAGTCGGCTCCATCAAGTTGTTATCCTGTGGTTACCGGTACTATCGGTCCTTCAGAAATTGTTTCAAGTCTCGATAGTAATTCTCGTGAGGTCCAATCATTACAAGCTCCAGATCACTGCCAACTTTCCGATAGGCGAGCAAATACTGGGTTGTCTTGAGCTTGAACTTATGTACGAATACGTCTCTCAGGTCACCTTTCTTTTCTTCACCAATGATTGGGTTTTCCGCAATTTTCCTAATTTCTAGATCCAATGCGTCCTTTTCGAACTTCGACAGCTTTTTTAATTTTTTCTCGAACGACCTTGACTGGTAAATATTCATAGCGAGCTATCCAAACTTGTATTCGGTTTTCTCATTCTCCTCTAACTCGTCCAGGCCAATCAGGATTTCTTTTATGAGAGAATATGGCAGGTCAGGATTCTCTTCTGCACATTTGCCCATACGCGCCCAATGCTCAATCTGACCGGCTAAAGATCTATGGTCAATCCGCCCAAATCTTTTTGCCTCATCTACAAGTTTTTCAGATATTCTTACTGCTGTGGCCATGATTGTTCCTCCAAAATGATTATGTTACAACATGTAACATTATACACCATAACGTTGCATAGTGCAACCATGGATTGCTTATTCATTTTGAGGATAGCGAAAAAATCAGGCGCGGGGCCTCTGAGTTTGCCCGCTAAGCCCCTGTTCTTTTTCCCGTCGCCTGAATTGGCTGGTTAGCAGAAGGGCCTTCTTCTTATGCTTGTTTTTACTCCTCAAACCTCCCGTACTTCGGTAAGCAAGTTTATGCCGTTAAGAATCTCTGTTATTCTTTTTTCTGAAACCTGCCCTATTTTCTCAACCAAATCAATTTTGTTGACTGTGAAAATTTGAGAAATATTGACTACGCTTTGTTTAGGAAGATTTGCTTCACCCTGGTTCAGCAGGACATTACCAGGAGCCTTTGCCCGTTTAAGGTTTGAGGTAAGGGAACAAACGACAACTGTGTTGATTCGGCTGGCATTAAATAAATTGTTTTGAATCACGATATGGGGGTGACGATATCCTGGCTCCGAGCCCGTGGGTTCGGTGAGGTCAACCCAATATATTTCACCTTGTTTAATTACCATGACTCTTGCTCAACCATCTTATTGTGCTTGATTTGCATGGATTTTGAAATTCCCCTTTCCTCTTCGCTAGGGGAATCCTCATACGCCTCGTTCAACTGAGCAAGCAAAGATTGATTCTCTTTTTTTTTCAGATAGTCCTGCACAGCCAGGGTAAAAACCTTGCTTCGGGATATATGCAAGTCGTTGGATAATCTATTGACTTTTATGAGCAATTCTTCATCTAGTGATATTGCCGTTTTGACTCCAGGCATAAAACACCTCCAACCCAATGGATTTTCCTGTGAACTTTATTATGCACATTATTTATACCCGCGTCAATACCTTTTGTGGCTATAATTGGTATGTTTTGTTGTCTCCTAACGAAAAAATCAGCCGGAGCGTATCGATCGGCTGTATTGATTTTGTGTTATCTATTTTTCAGGTAATTTATATATAGGCTATCGGCAGCTTGCGCCAGTTTCTTATCCAGTGTCCAGATAGGTACACCCGTCAATACAGCGGATGTAATAAGATGAGCATCCACATAGCCCATCCCTTTTCCCATTAAACGATTATTCTCTATAAAGGACAATACTTCATCATGTTCGGCTTCGATGCATATTGGCAGCAATTGCAGATAAGAAAGGATGATTGCCCTGTCTTTGAGATTCCCGCAGGCAAGTTCCCCAACAATTAATGGGTGGCATAGTACCCATCCATCATTGAGCAGGTTTGCAAGTTCAGCATTTCCATCCCTCAAATGTGAAACCCAAACCGATGTATCCACAAGAACCATTTCCTATGATGCCCCTTTTCTTCTTGGTATCGCTTCCAACTGCTTTTGGGTCCCACCGAGCATAGCAAGCCTCTTACCACTTTCCCTAGCAATGAGAGCCTCAAGCCCCAGCTTAACGAGGGCGGTTTTTCCCTTGATTCCGGTCAATTTGGACGCTTTTTCCATCAGGTTATCTTCGATATTCAAAGTTGTTCTCATATCTTCACCTCATACAATTTGTATGCTTGAGTATGTATCATCTACGCATATCTGTCAAGTCATTCTTGGATAAAACGAAAAGATCAGCCGGAGCCGGGCGTGCCCGGCGATCGGCTGGATTGTTATGCATTTTTTTGATAATGTGAGGCGTACCAGTCTACTACTTCCCTGATCATTCTCTGGTAAGAAGTCTTCTGCGTCTTTGCTTGTTCTTTGAAGAAACTGATGCTTGATTTCTTCAATGAGATAGTTACTTTCACATTATCTTCCTTCAGCACCAACTTATCCGGGGGTGGGAGAAAGTCCTTAACGACTCTCAGCTCACCCATAGATTCTTCAGTATATTTTGTTTTGGTCTTCATATATCTTCCTTCCCTTCCTCCAATAACCGGCACCATAGATACGAATGACGTTACCACGATACGTAAACCTGACAGTTAAAATACCTTCGTTGACACAACCCATGCAGTAATACCGATTTTCTTCAGTGCTATGGGTAATATCTTCCGCGATAACACGGTGAGGATCAAGAAAAGCCCGTTGAGCAGTCAGAAAAGAAATACCATGTTTGGATTGGTTTTCCTTGTCCTTTTCTTCATCCCATTCAAAGGTTACTTTTTCATATGCCCACCATACCAGATGCTGGCACTAATTGCAATATAAATGTATGGGTTGATGTATGGCTATGGTGCATTTACATTCGTTGCATAACGGCAGCTCTATTGCCTTGATAAGCGGAGCCTAGCAAGGCAATAGAGCTGCATCCGCCGCCGATAAGCTGATCGGGAGCTTGCTCCCGGTCAGCTTACGCCACGCATCAGCCGCGCGCGGCAGCGCGTCGGCCTGCATGCGTTTGTGTACGCCCGGCATGGGCGTGAACTTATGGGGTGTAAGTCCCCTGTATATGAATCCTGTCAATG
>JANXZC010000046.1 GCA_025355725.1 Syntrophus sp. (in: bacteria) | reverse complement strand
GAGCATCGGACCGACGGAGACGAAGGTGACCCTGCGCCAGTCTCTGGCCGCATACAACGACCTTGTCCGGGGCCAATTGCGTTTCAGCCAGGACCGGGACTGCCTGGGATATCGCTACCCCATCAAGTGCGACCGGGCTAATCTCGATGAAATGAACGCCCACCGGCTTTTTAAAGATCCGGAGACGACACGGCGGCGGGTGGAAGACTTTTTCCGGGGGAGACGGGCATTTCTGGAGGAATTCGAAGGCCGCTACGGACGTATCCCCGCACCAATCCGGGAATCGCTGCCCTACGAGGAATAAAGGGCAAACCGGCTAATTTTCCGCTTTCAGCTGCCAGAAGATGGCGTTGGGATTGGCAAGAGGGTTACTCACACAGGAGGGGCAGAAATAGGCAGGGACTACGGTTCCGCAACCTTCTGCCAGCAATTCGAAGCGGGCGCAACGATCACACAGTTGCATCCGGCAATCGGCGCAGGTAGTAAAAACGGTATCACGGCCACAGACGCCGCAAGCTTGGTTCATAACAACTACTCGTTCGGCAAACCACTGTAGGGATTTACGGCAGGGTCATGTAAGCAATTGCAGCAGAAAGCCTTGGGATCCACATGACCGCATCCGTAACCCCAAAGGTCAAAGGTTCGGCACTCCATGCACAAAGCGACTTGGCAGCCATCGCAATAAATCACTGCGGGCAATTTGCCGCAACGCCCACAGTGAGTTGTATCGTTGGTTATTATCTCCATGAGGCGGGCATTAACACAGCAGCGTTTAAATCTCAAGGCGAATGTTAGCATCACGAATGACGATATGATCCGAACACTGCTTTTTTTATTAGCTCTGATTTTTACAGCCGCCCCGCCCATTTACGCCGAATCC
The DNA here is from genome assembly GCA_025355725.1 of Syntrophus sp. (in: bacteria). Taxonomy (GTDB): domain Bacteria; phylum Desulfobacterota; class Syntrophia; order Syntrophales; family UBA8958; genus UBA8958. The sequence continues at coordinate 2,880 of JANXZC010000046.1, read as the reverse complement.
GGAAAGCCATCCGGGTCACTGCCCGTTTATGGCTACCGGATCGTTCAGGTATATCCCCACGATCGCGGCGCCTACACTCAGGGGCTGGCCTTTGCCGGCGGTTATCTCTATGAGGGCACCGGCCGGGAGGGACGATCCTCGCTACGCCGGGTGGAGTTGAAGACAGGCCGGATTCTTCAGGAATATAAGTTGGCAGACCTGTACTTCGGAGAAGGAATCACGGTCTTCAAGGATCGGATTATTCAGCTTACCTGGCGCAACCGGTTGGGCTTTGTCTATGACCGGGCCGGCTTCCGGCGCCTCCAGACCTTCCCCATTGACCATGAAGGCTGGGGGATTACCCACGACGGCCGGCGGCTCATCGTCAGCGACGGCAGTGCGACCCTGCACTTTCTCGATCCCCAGTCGCTCCGGGAAGTGGGCAGCCTCCAGGTCCGGGATGAGAGCGGGTCCGTGACGGGGCTCAATGAACTGGAATACGTCCGGGGGACTATATATGCCAACGTCTGGCCGACGGACCGGATTGCCATGATAAATCCCCGGACCGGCAGCGTGACCGGCTGGGTGGATATGGCGGGTCTCCTGACGTCCTTTGATGCCCGCTCCGGGGTCGACGTCCTCAACGGCATCGCCTACGACCCGGTCGGGGACCGCCTCTTTGTCACGGGGAAGCTGTGGCCCCATCTCTTCGAGATCAAACTCGTGAAAAAATGAGGGTGGAAAGTATTAATATGAACATCACAGATCATTAAGGAGGGAACTTTGAAACAACTGAATCCGGTTTATGTGCAGACCGTCAGGGAGAACGTCAACGGTAGTCCTTTTTTCCGGCATCTGTCCATGACGATCCGGGAGATGGGCATCGGCTGCGCCGTCGTGGATCTGGCCGTGGACACGGAACATCTGCAAGCCTTCGGCTACGTTCACGGCGGGGTCTATGCCTCCGCCATCGATACGGCGGCCTTCTGGTCCGTCTTCTGTGAGCTGGAGGAGGGTACGGGAATCACTACGGTGGATCTGAAGGTCAATTACCTGGCCCCCGTCCGGACAGGGAAGCTGACGGCGGAAGGCAAGCGGATCAAGATGGGCAAGACCCTCGGCCTCGCCGAGGCGACAGTAAAAGATTCCCAAGGCCGCGTGGTGGCCCATGGGACCTCTACCCTGATCGTCCTGCCGGGTTTCGGCCTGGAAAGCGGGACCGCCCTCCCCCCGAAGTTCCTATAGGAGGCTATTGAAAAACGCCATTTCTTGCGTTTTCTTCACCCTTCGCCTTCCTCAACATCGCCCGCCTCGACAAGGGCATTGAATACGGGTCGAAAGGGAGATATTTCGGACATTTATTTTTCCGAATATCGAAGATATTCACAACTTCCTGAAGTCAATAAACCGTCGTCCTTGACAAAAATGCGTGTTTCCAAACGGTATTCATTGATTTAAAATACTTTGAAATTTGTCCTTGCCAAATATATAAAAACTTATATAATGGCTCCATGAAGATAAAGCCGCTGAAATTCATCGCTTCAAGCCTCGATGATCTTCGTAACTTTCCCGAGGAAGCAAGAAGGGCTGCGGGCTTTGAACTTCACGCGATTCAGTCAGGTCTTGAGCCGAGTGACTGGAAGCCGATGCAAATTGTTGGAGTCGGTGTAAAGGAAATTCGTATTCACATACTTGGAGAGTGGCGCGTTATCTATGTAGCGAAGCATCATGAAGCGATTTATATACTACATGCATTTCAAAAGAAGACGAAAAAAACGAGTAAACAAGAGATTGATTTGGCTCGCCAACGCTACAAGCAAATTGGAGGATAATATATGATCGAAACAATTATTGAGTCGTCCGGAAATGTGTTTATTGATCTCGGTTATTCTCCAGAAGATGCAGCAATTCTTCAGATGCGTGCTGATCTTATGGCCAAGCTCCGCAAGTTAATTGAGGCCAAGAAACTTACTCAGGTCGATGCCGCGAAAATTCTGTGTGTCAGTCAATCGAGAATATCCGACCTGATTAGGGGAAAATGGGAGAAGTTCAGCCTCGAAATGCTTGTCACTCTTGCCACGAGGGCAGGCATGCATGTCAGACTGAAAACTGCTGCGTGAAGGAGGACGGCTGGCGCAGCATAATTGCGCTGACGGTATTGGCTTCGGGACGAAAGTCACAGATTATTAAGCTGGTTATTTTGGTGGAAGTTTTTATTTGTGCCTTCCTGTATTCGATAATCGCCTGTTTTTTAAAGAATATGCAAGATTTCTGTTGTTAATAGTTTGCATTCTATGCCACCTCTGAGAAATCAGGCGGCAGACAGAGAAAAAACATCAACCTACGGTTCTAGAAGAAACCATTCTACTCGATTTAATAAAAATGAGAAAGGAGTTATGATGGCATACGCATAGGAAAGTGAACAGTATGTGGAGGAAATAATCAATAACATTCGAATTAAATAGAATGGGAAAATGTAAAACAAATGACCATGTATAAAGTTAAGACGAAAAAGGTTGAAGTAAAAGTAGATGGACGAAAAATCCAACTAGGTACCTGTTTAAGATCAAATATTCCCATAGATATACTAATGTATTTTAGTGTAGTTGATAAAGGTTTTAATTACACCTGAATCAGTGGCACTAAATGTGCGAGTTATCTGAAATGATTAAAAATCAACCCTTGATTGCATTATCCTCATTTGAAGAAAGCACAGCCTGCATCTCAGCTGGAGCCCAGTGAAGGATATGATGATTCAAATTGTCAATAACACAGATAAAATGCGATATTCAGACGCACCTGTCCCTCTTTCTGCAAAATTTTCACTGAGGAACTCTGGAAATCACCATTTGAATATCCACCTACGTAACGGGGATCATAAACCCCCGGTAAAGATTTTGC
>JANXZC010000013.1 GCA_025355725.1 Syntrophus sp. (in: bacteria) | reverse complement strand
ATCGAGAAACTCCTCGGTTCCGAACTGACCCAGGAGGAAAAGAAGCGGGCCATGGATATCCAGAATCTCAATCAGGTTTGCGATTATGTTGAATCCATGGCCAGGGTTAGGTAAGTATGCAGGAGGCAATGGTCAGTTAAGAGGTGGGACTGCGTGAGGACCTGTGAGTTTAAAGGAGTATTATGGAAAGAAGAGTCGTAATTACAGCATGTTCTGCCATTACTCCCATCGGCCGCACCAAGGCAGAGATTCTTGACAGTCTGATGAATGGGATCTCGGGCGTCAAGGTCCTCCGGGAGGATGATGTGTTGTCCCCCTATATCCACTCCAAGGTTTTCGGGACCGTCGATTATCCCATCACCTACGATTTCAAGCGCCAGTACCGCAAGACCATGGGACCGGTGGCCTATTACGCCTGCCAGGTGGCGAAGGAGGTGCTCGAGAGCGCCGGTCTCGATGAGGCTTTCGTCACGGGCGGCCGCTTGGGTGTGGCCTTCGGTTCGACCCATGGCAGTCCCACGGTCCAGCGAGGAATTTACAAGACCTTTTTCAGTGGGTCCCAGGCGGGGTATTCTTCCATCGGCGCCGTCGACTACCTGAAATCAATGGTCCATACGACAGCCGTCAATATTACGAAGATGTTCGGCATCACCGGCCGCGTCATCTCCTCTTCCACGGCCTGCACGACGGGCAGCCAGTCCATCGGCTACGGCTATGAAATGGTCAAATACGGGATGCAGGATGCCATGATCTGCGGCGGGGCGGATGAGTACGATACGACCACTGTGGCCGTCTTCGATAATCTCCTTGCCTGTTCCACGGCCTTCAACGATACGCCGCACCTGACCCCGCGTCCCTTCGACGTGAAGCGCGACGGTCTCGTCGTGGGTGAGGGGGCCGGGGCCGTGCTCCTGGAAGAATACGAACAGGCGCGGAAAAGAGGGGCGTCCATCCTCGCGGAGGTGATCGGATTTTCCTGCAACAACAACGGCGGCGACCTGATCCTTCCGAATTTGGGCGGTATTACCGAAACCATCCGCCTCGGGTTGAAAGACGCGAAGATTCCGGCGGATGATATGGATTTCATCAGCGCCCACGCGACGGGAACCAAGATGGGCGATGTGATTGAAGCGCAGGCAATTCATAACATATACGGAGGCAGGCCTGCCGTTACGGCGTTCAAAAGTTACATGGGTCATACTATGGGTTCGTGCGGCGCCATTGAGACCATTATTGTGGCCCATCTGCTGGCGGGCGGCTTCGTTGTGCCGACGCTGAACCTGGAGGAGGTTGATGAGAGGTGCGCTATGATCAATCATGTCATGGCCCGTCGAGAGTGCCCGCTCAGGATCGCCGCCATCCAGAATTTTGCCTTCGGCGGCGTGAATACGAGTCTCATCATCAAGAAATGGGAAGGCCGTTGAGCGGCGTTTGTATGCTGTCATCATCAACAAGACGCGTCTGGGATATTGCCGTCACCCTCACCCTCTGGGTCTATTACATCACGGGGTATCTCGTGATCTTCTCCCCTTTTTACCTGTATTCTTTCTTTTTTTCACCGCACCGGGAAGCGTCCTTCCAGAAATTGAATCAAATCCTGCACCGGCTTTTTTTCTCCCTGGTGCGCATCCTCATCCCCGGCGTGAAATGGCGCATTTCCGACGAGGTCTCCTCCATCCGCTCCTCTGTCATCATCGCCAACCATCTGTCCTTCCTGGATCCCATTCTGTTTGTGTCCCTCTACGAAAAACAGAAAACCATCGTCAAAAGCGATTATTTCCACTACCCCGTGTTCGGCTGGATCTTGAAGGCCTCCGGGTATATGCCTTCCCTGGCGGGCGGCCTCTTCACAGAGGACATGATGAATCAGGTCAAGAACATGGCGGGATACCTCGCGGCGGGGGGAAATCTCTTTATCTTCCCCGAGGGGACGCGAAGCCGCGACGGTCGGATCGCTCCCTTTGACAAGGGGGCCTTCAGCATCGCCAAGCTCTGTCGCGCGCCTATCCGGGTCGTATCGATTGGGGGTACGGATAAACTATATCCCCCGGACAGCTTATGGTTCCGTACCGGGAGCCGTCAGACCATCGAAGTCATCCTGGCGGGGAGCATCGAGGCGGATTACAAAAGCCCCACCTTTTCCCTGCCCGGCCTCATGGGAGAGGCGCGGGCTCTGTTGGAAAGGAAGGAGGTGGCGCCATGAAAGTTGTGCTCATCTCCATGCCCGACGTAGTGCCAATAATCATCCATGAAATGGCGATTCACATGCCCAATCACGGCATCGCCTGCGTGGGCGGCAATATCGACGAAGGCCATGAGGTCCACCTCATCGACCTCGTCCGCAAGCGAAACCACATTGCCGGCTATCTTGAGAAAACGCTGAAAAGGATTGATCCATCTCTCATCGGCCTGTCGGCCATGACCTGGCAGTATCCGACCTGCCTGGCCTTGATCGGTCTCATCAAGAGCATCCTCCCCCGGGCAAGGATTGCCGTCGGGGGATATCACGCCACCTTGATGAGCGAAGAGATGGGCGCTTCTCCCGAGGCGAATACGATAGACTTCATGGTCCGGGGCGAGGGAGAGGAAACCTTTCGCCGGCTGGTGAACGCTCTGGAGGGGACCGATCGCCTGGAGTCCATCCCGTTCCTCTCCCATAAACAGGATGGACGGTGGCTCCACAACCCCCCGGGAGATCTCTGCGATTTATCCCGGTTGAAGCTGCCCATCAGGGACCGGCGGCGCCTGACTTCGGGCTACCATTTTATGAATTCGAAGATCGAGGTCATGGAAACGTCCCGGGGTTGCACTCGGAACTGCGACTTTTGCAGCATCCGGCACATGTACGGCCGCTCCTACCGGATATATCCCATCGAACGCATCCTCGCCGATCTCGACGATATTTATTATCGGAAAAAGACGCGTCTTGTCTTCATCACCGACGATAACATGGTTCTGAATCCGAAGTGGGTTACAGAGGTCTGCGACGCTATTATCGGCCGGAAATATCGCAACCTGAAGCTTGTCGTTCAGGCCGACTGCATCTCCATGGCCAAGAACGAGGCTATGGTTGCAAAGATGGCAGAGGCGGGCTTCCGGTCCGTCTTTCTGGGCATTGAAAACGCCTCCCGCCGGAACCTCCGGGCCATGGAAAAGGCCGATGTAGTCGAGCAGGCAAGGCAGGCCGTCGATAACTGTCACCGCCACGGCATCATGGTCATCGGCGGCTTGATCTTCGGATTGCCTGATGACGATGAAGAAGCCGTCCGGGCGAACTACCAGTTTCTAAATGACCTGGAGGTCGACGCCTCTTACTGCCAGATGCTCTCCCCCTTTCCCAAGACCCCTATCCGGGACCACCTGATCGACGAAGGACTGGTGGCGAACCCCGACCGTTATGAACGGTACAACGGCATGTGGGCCAACGTGAGAACGCGGCACCTGGAGGCCGAGCAGTTGCAGTACGCCTTCTGGTACTATCGGCAGACCACCTTGGGGTGGTGGACCCCGTCACCTTTCGCCAGGAGCCAGGGCCGGCTGTGGACCGCCGCCTGGATGTACCTGGTCAAACCGGTCATGAAATTCTTCATCGACGGGCGGCTTCGCCGGACGGGCTGGCAAGAACGGTATCGAAGGGAAATCGAGCGTCTGGAAGGGATGAACCGCTTTGTGGATCTGGAGAGGTTCCTTCCCCAAAGGAAGGCCGCAGCCTGCGGGGAAGGTGATACCGGCAGAGGCCCTTCATCATGAAGACCTCGGCTGTGGAAGCGGCGCCTCCTGAGCCGCAGGAAAGGGTCCGCCTTCCTCTGACGATTCCCATTTTTCCTTATCTTCGGGACCACCGGATCGACGGGAAGATCGTTCTGCCTGCCGTGGAGATCCTCCAGCACCTGGCTGCGGCGGTCAAGGCCCATCGGCCCGATGCCGAGATCTGTGGCATGGGCGCCGCCAGATTCTTGCATTATTTTCAGATCCCCGAGGATTCCTCCGTAATCGAGGCTTGCCACGAGCTGGATATCCATGCAGGAGGTCGCCTTGTTTCCCGGCTGATCACCCGGAGCGTGATTCCGGGGACCGGAATCAAAAGGGCCAAGGTCCACGCCGCCGTCGAGTTTGCCAAACCGAAAGAAGACAGAACGCCGCTCCCCATGGATATTGCCGCCGCTTTGGACGGTGTCTCCTGCGAAATCCCGTCCTCAAAATTGTACAGTGAACTCGTGCCCTTTGGACCTGCCTATCAAAACATCACCGGCAGTCTCTTCCTTACGGAAAGCGGTGCCGTTGCCAAGGTATTTGCTGCGAGGCAGCCGGCGGTCTCTGACCTTCTCGGCTCAGCCTTCCCCTTTGATGCCGCTCTGCATGCCGCCTGCGTCTGGGGGCAGCATTATCAGCGCCTCACAGCCTTTCCGGTGGGCTTCGAAGAGCGTATCATCGTCGAACCGACGGTGCCGGGTGAGATCTATCACTGCC
>JANXZC010000170.1 GCA_025355725.1 Syntrophus sp. (in: bacteria) | reverse complement strand
CGTTCCCCACAGGCGTGGGGATGAACCGTCCCCGTCGAGGAGGACCGACCCGTCTAATATGCGTTCCCCACAGGCGTGGGGATGAACCGGCGATCTCCCGGAGGACCATCGGAGCGGTCCGGCGTTCCCCACAGGCGTGGGGATGAACCGATAGGTCTTATCATTATATATAAGGAAGGACGCGTTCCCCACAGGCGTGGGGATGAACCGAATCTACCGTTCCTGAGGCCCTTACTGAGGAAGCGTTCCCCACAGGCGTGGGGATGAACCGATTTCTCTCGGCATTTCCCTCGACCCGTCCAGGCGTTCCCCACAGGCGTGGGGATTGAAACGATTCCGTCGATGACCTGGACACCGGATCACTGGTCGCGCCCCCCGCGGGCGCGTGGATTGAAACTCCTTGACAATTGTAAACAATATGTTTACGATCCCGCTTATGATTAGAACATTTGCGGATACGGAAACAGAACGTGTTTTTGCCACCGGCAAGTCCAAGCGGTTACCACCGGACGTTCTGAAACGGGCTATAAAGCGGCTAACCCAGCTCGATGCGGCAGTGGTTGTCAACGATCTACGCCTGCCTCCATCCAATCGTCTGGAAACGCTGGGCGGAAACCGCGCCGGGCAATGGAGCATCCGCATCAGCGACCAGTGGCGCGTCTGTTTCCGGTTTGAAAACGGAGAGGCCTATGAAGTCGAAATTATTGATTATCACTGAGGAGGTAAAACCATGAATCCGAGGAACAATCTTCCGCCGGTCCACCCGGGGGAATTTATCAGGGAGATCCTGGACGAAATGGGAATGACCCAGGCGGATCTTGCCCGCACTGTCGGCCTTTCGACAATGAGAATTTCCCACGTCGTCAACGGCAAAAGGCCTGTCACCGCTGAAATGGCACTGCTTTTCGGCAAGGTGTTCGGGCAGACACCACAGTATTGGATCAACCTGCAGACGGCCTACGATCTCAAAACAGCGGAAAAGGTTATCGGTCGCAGGCTTGAGGGAATTCGTGAACTTGCGCACGCATAGCGCCGTTCCGGAAAAGCCGGATAGTTGCCACTAACAGAAATATTGAGGGAAGGTAAGATAGAAGCACTAGGAACCGGTCGCGGGGCAAAATGGCGGAAACGCGATAATTAGCCAATAAACTTGATAGTCAATGACCACCGCCCGAGGCGGTGGCTTGTATTTGAGGGCACACACTACCCTTCCCGCTATGGCTATACCATCTGTGCATCAATCTGCTCCATACCATTGAAGTGACGCACAGGTTCTGCCAGATACTTCATCAACCACAAGCCGAGAAGCCTTGCCGTGCCCTCCGGTTTCTCACAAAGTGGAACGCAGCAGCTTGGCATTCATCAATGTTTTCACCGTGGAATGGGCGGCGGTGTGAGCTTCCCTTAATATCTCATGCTTATCAACCGCTATGGTTGTCCCCACCCAAACCTGTTTGGCTGTTTTCCCATTCCAGAGGATAACCTCAAATCTTATCTTGTCGGAAGGTTCGGGCGCTGACTTATCTGCATTTGAAATGATCTCAAACAAATCATCCCCGCTTGGAGTGCGTGTTGCCACCCAGGTCTTGAGCCATTGCGGAGTCTCGTTGTCAGCCATGTTTTTGACTTCGACGGTAATGACGCCGTCGAAGTTTCCATTCTGGATGACCTTCTCAACGAGGGCTTTATTTCTCAGTGAATCGGCATCGGGAAGATCGATGCTGCCAATGACCGTATTCACGCCTTGTTCAATAAACTGACTCATAAAGGCATTCTCGAATACTATCCGGGTGGAGCCTTTTTCTGTCAGTCCGATCAAGATGATCTTTTGAAACGGAGGGCCGGAATATGCAGCATCTTTCCGGGTTCCGGCCATAGATTCATAGGTATTATTCATAATGGCTATAGCAATCATACCGCAAGCACTTGTCAGATAACAAACACCAACGATAACCAATGCGAAAGCAGAACGCCTCCATACCGACTTTTTCATTTTTTCCCACCCACTCCCTTCATCAGTATCTCACCATGCTGCCGGTGACATCCTTGATCCATGTTTTATGTTTTCTATAATATTACGTTAATTTATTACTTCCTACATCATCTTGAAGATGACGTCAATCAAGGTGTTCGAAATTTACTAACCTCTTGACACCCAGCCCTTTATTGCCCATACTCGCGGCAGATAATATTGCCTCCTGCACCAGGCGTGGGTAATGATCAGCCTCAGGAGGTATGGATAAAGGGATAAGGAGGGGAAATCGTCATGGAAAAAATGGGTAGTCTCAATCTCGCTGAATTTTTACAACCAACCGGATTTATTGACAGCAATTCACCGGCGGTCATCGCTTTTTCCAATAAGGCGGCGGATGGTGCAAACTCCGAGCAAGAAAGGGCCATTAAACTATACAACGCCGTTCGCGACGAAATCCAATACGATCCTTACCGGATTGAGTTTACCCCCGAAGCCTTCCGGGCCAGTGTGATCATCGGCAATGGCTACGGCTACTGCGTCGCCAAAGCCATCGTCCTGGCCGCCGCGGGGAGGGCGGCAGGCATCCCCAGCCGCCTGTGCTTCGCCGACGTCCGCAATCACCTCACGACGGAGCGGCTGAAGAAGGTCATGAAGACTGATCTTTTCATATATCACGGCTATACGGAATTTATGCTCAACGGCCGCTGGCTCAAGGTCACCCCGACCTTCAACCGCTCCCTCTGTGAACGCTTCCACGTCAAGCCCCTTGAATTCGACGGGGAAAACGACGCCATTTTTCATCCCTACGACCTGGACGGGCACCGTCATATGGAATACGTGACGGATCACGGCGCCTTTGCCGACGTGCCATATGACAAGATAATTGAAATGTTTGAGACCCATTACGGGGGCTATTTCGATAAAGACAAAAAGGACGCCGCCGGCGCCTTCGATCGAGAAGCGGAGAACGACCGGCAATCATAACAGGCAACGAGAATTGGGAGTCTTGATTTGAAAAAGAAAATCTTGGGATTAACGGTTTTTTGCCTGTTCCTTTTTGCCCTGGCCGCGCCGGGCATGGCGGCTTACAAGGCGGAATACCGGATGAGCGTCTTGGTAGAACCTGCCGGCCCCTGGGGACGGGGAGCTCAGATGTTCGCCGATCTGGTAAAAAAGCGAACGGAAGGACGGATTGTGATCAAACCTTACTTCCGCGGCCAGCTCAATGAAGGGAAACAGACCAACGAGTTCATGCTCCTCCAACAGGGCGTCGCCGATTTTGCCCTCGCCTCGACCATTAATTGGTCCGCAACGGTGAAAGAACTGAACCTCTTCTCCCTGCCCTTTCTCTTTCACAATGATTACAAAGCTGTTGATGCCCTGGAGACCGGTGAAGTAGGTAGAAAGATTTTCCGTATTCTCGCCGATAAAGGGGCAATCGCCCTAGGTTGGGGGGAAAACGGTTTCCGGGAGATCACCAATAACAAACGGGCAATTCACACCCCGGACGACCTGCAGGGCATTAGGATCCGCGTCGCCGGGGCGCCAATCTTCATGGATATTTTCAGGTCCCTGGGGGCCGATCCGGTGGCCATGAACTGGGGAGACGTCATCAGCGCCCTCCAGTCGGGCACGGTGGACGGCCAGGAAAATCCCGTCGCCTCCATCACAATCCCTTACCGGCTCTGGGAGGTAAATAAATACATCACCTTCTGGCATTATGCAATTGACCCACTGATCTTTGCGGCCAGCAAGGAGACATGGGACGCCTTAGACAGGATAGACCGGGAGATCATCGGCAAAGCCGCACGGGAAGCGGCAAGCTGGCAGAAAAAGGCGGCTCGGGAATGCCTCACAGACAGCGCCGCCTCCCTGGACATCCTGCGAAATAACGGCATGGAGATCACGTTGCTGACGCCGGCGCAGCTCCAGGCCTTCAAGGTCAAGACAAAGCCGGTTTACGATAAATGGGCGAGCGACATCGGCATAGATCTCGTGCGGGCGGCGGAAAAGACAGTTAAATCAGTGGAGGCGAAGAAATCGAGAAAGGTAAAAAGATAAACAGGCGACGCCTTCGCAAAAAGTCGGCAAACACTCGCCATGTCATTTCGACCGCAACTGAATCTCCCTCCCCTTCAAGGGGTGGGTTGGGGTGGGGATGGGGTCGGAAATGAGTATTTACTTCCAGTCAATGGTGTGCGTTTTCAGAAGGAATTCCTTGAATTCTTCCCGGGTGGTCTCCTTGATATCGGCGATATGCACGGTAATCGCTCGGTTGCAGAAGGCAAAACCATTTTCAATGGGTTCAGGCTCGTCGTCTTCGTCGCAGAAATGCTTGATGAACTCCTGAGCCACCTTTCTGGCCTCCTTGATATCTTTGGCTGTCACAAGATAATGGTGACGGCGGATCTCCTCGTCTTCTTTTTCACTAATTTTTACCCAATAATCGATCATTTTTCCTCTCCTGATTCTTGCTTATCTCTTAATGTTTCTTCCTGATACGTATTCAGTAATTGTTCGACCAGGACCATGAAATATTCATAATTATTTTCCCTTTAGTTCTTCCATTGCTTTTGTTCTTAACAAAAAATCACCTTTAAGGCAAACAGATTGAATGCTTTTCTATGGGTTTTCGTAACTCTTTTAATTTTAAATTGTTTTTAGCAGGAACGGGGGTCAGACTTACTTATTGACATTTGACGTTAAATGCCAATAAGTAAGTCTGACCCCGCTGTAATTACGAAGACGATGAGGCCGGCGACCTCTCGGGAATGGCGACATCAAGACGGAGGCGCCGGGTTTTTCTCAGGGCCAGCGCTGCGGCGTTCTTGTTGACGAAGGATAAAGGTTCACAGGCCCAGCCTTTTTTCAGACGCCGCTCTTCGCGGATAAGGCAAGCCAGAGCATAGGAACCGATGAAGGGGCTAAGCAACTTCGTCTTCCATCCGTAGGTCCGATAAAGGTCCTTCAGCAGTTCGTCTATTTTCTGTTTCATGTCGTCATTTTTCCGGTACCATTTTTTCATGGCCCAGACAGCTCCGGTGTAGGCGGTCCTTAGGGGCGCAGTATCCCAGGCATAACGATCCTGCACGCACTTATCCGGATGGTCCTGATAGCGTTGCCACCCTTTCAGCATGGTACGGATGAGGCGATACAGGCTGGGGCCGTTCACCTCGAAATCCTGCTGAAACGCCTTAAGGAGAATTCCTTCTTCTCTGCCCTCCGTAATATGCTTGTGACGATGGCTGAAGCGGTATTGTCCATGCCGGTCAGCGAGGGGCAATTCCTGTTCGGAGAGGATGTTTCCCTCCTCAGAATGTTCCTGGTAAAGAGGGGTGCCGGGATTGGGCGTGTAGAGCATGAACTGGTGAAAATCGGTATCGTGGGCGATAGCGTATGAAATTATCCTGTCCATGTCCTCCGGCCGGTGTGCTTCGAGTCCGATTATGGAAGAACCCAAAACGCGGATACCATGATCTTGAAGGGTATTCACGAGCTTGCGGGTATCGACGCCGCTGAGTTTCCGATAGGTGCTGTCCTCGCCTTCCAGGCCCATCCACACCCAGGTCACGCCGAGCCTGACGAGTTGCTCGATGGAATAGGACTCGATTACCCGGGCGGAACTGAAGACATCGAGGGACCATGACTTCCCGTGCTCTTCCATCAGCTCCAGGAGACGGAGGGCGCGGCGGCGGTGAACGAGAAAATTTTCATCGAGGACAAAAAAGGAGCGAACCGATAGTTTTTCCTCGATCTGACACATAACGGAAAAGAGTTCGTCCCCTGTTTCGTAAAAATTGACAAAATTGCCTTTCCCTCCGAAGAAGGCGGAGGTGGAGCAGAAATTACACCCTACGGGACACCCCACGGAGGGGATCAGGATGGCGGCGGTGTGCCCCTTTCTATGGGGAAGATTTATGCCCATCAAGCGTCCCCCAAAGCCGGAAAGGACCATGGGATGACTGATTTTGGCTTTTTCGTCCTGCCCTAAAAACTGACGGAACCAGCGGATGCCGTCTCCCCTGACGATGTAGTCGGCGTCGATTACCCGGTGCAGGTCTTCCCGGGCAGTAATATGACCACCCACGACAATTGTCGCTTCCGGCCGGTAACGCCGGACGAGGTCGCACATCTCTTTTACCTTTCCGACATTGGTTAGAATGGACCCGATTCCCACTATGTCATAATCGTTGTCCTGAATTTCCCTGATGAAATCCTTTAGCGTCGGAAAGTCCAAAACCGTGCAGGGGGCATCTATATTCGCCTGAATCATCAGGAGTCCGAAGGTACGGTGGAACATGCGCAGGGAGAAACCGCCCTGGAGACGGGTAACCTGATTATGGTATAGCTCCATCGGATTGTTTTTGCGGCTTCCATACTGGTCATCCTGGGCAAAAGGACCAAAAACGCCGGCAAGCAGGATGTTGGCGCGCGTTCTCAAGGGGTGGACGGGGGGCTTGGCAGTTGCCATATTAAATATCTCCTCTCGGTTCGGTTATGATAGCTTCACGATTCTGGCGTTCCTCTTAGAAAAGTTTACTGAGAAATGAAAGTCCTAATCGCTGATTTTACATTAGTTTTACATTCCCCATGGACCGCCGGCCCCAATCCGCCGTTGACAGCCGGCCGGCGCTGGTGTAGCAAACTCCTGTGCCTATGAACCGTGTAAAATGGTTTTTCCATCCAGTCCTGATTTTTATCTTGTCGATTGCGGCCCTGGCCGCCTCCCTTTTTCTTTACATCTACTGGTACATTGAGGTAAGCACCGGATTACATAGGATAATAAAAAAATACAACCTCGACCCGTCGCAGTTTCTAGAGATCAAGACATGGGTTGTCATCCTTGTCCTTTCCATCCTTGTCGGGCTCATCCTGACGGGGGTGTTCACCATTTTCGTCTATAACGAGAAGACATGGCGGCTCTACCGGATGCAGCGGAACTTCATCAATAATTTTACCCACGAACTGAAGACCCCAGTGGCCTCCCTCCGCCTATACCTGGACACCTTCGCCAAGTATGAATTGCCCCGGGAAGACCAGCTCCGCTACCTCGATTACATGATTCATGATGTAAACCGCCTCCTGGAAAACATCAATCGCATCCTGGATCTGGCCCGCATCGAGGGAAAGAGCTACCAGAAAGACTTAACTCATGTTGATATTGTTGAAAATATTGAAGCCTTCTGCGCAAGAAACGCCGACCTCTTTCGCGGCTGTGAAATCGCCGTCCATAATCCTTCAAAAAAAGCCTACTTTTACTGGCTTAACCTGCCGTTATTCGACATGCTGCTGATGAACCTGTGCACCAATGCGATCAAATACAACCAATCGAATCAGCCCCGGATCGACATCCGGTTTGTGCCCCACAAGAAAGGGCTCGACGTGAGATTTGAAGACAACGGTTTGGGCATCGAAAAGGGGGAAACAAAGAAAATCTTCCGCAAGTTCTACCAGGTGGGACAGACGGATGATATGACGGCGAAGGGAACGGGCCTTGGCCTCTACCTTGCCGAGCAGATCGCCCTGCTCCACCGGGCCGTGATGACCGCAGAGAGTGATGGTAAGGGGAAGGGTGCGGCGTTCATACTTCACCTGCCCCGGCCCGCCGGCAAGGCATGACCATGTGCTATGGACCGTTCAATATAAATGATTTAAGGTGGTATTTCTTGCAGGTCCCTTTTGACAAGGGGAAATATGGGGGAATTTTAGAGGGGAATTATAATTGAAAGACTCGGAAAAGAAGCGGATCCTTATCGTCGAAGATGATATGCACATTGCCGAGGGGATCAGACTTAATCTGTCCATGAAAGGCTATGAAGTCCGGATTGCCGCAGACGGCATGGCGGGTCTGCGGGAATGGAGGAACTGGCGGCCCCAGCTCATCGTCCTCGACATTATGCTTCCCGGAATTGATGGTCTTTCCGTTCTCCGTCACATCCGCATCGAAGATGAGAAACTGCCCATTCTCATTCTTTCTGCCAAGAGCGAACCTGAATACCGAGTGAAGGGCCTTGCTTACGGCGTCGATGATTATCTGTCCAAGCCCTTTCATCTCGACGAATTTCTTCTCAGGGTGGATCGGCTCATGACACGGGCGGAGTGGAACCAGGAACCGGCGAAGGGTGCCGGAAGCTCGGCCCAGTTGGGGTCAACCTATTCTTTCGGTGATAACATCATCAATTTCGATACCTTCACCGCCCAATGCCGCTCGGGGGAAGTCAAGCTGACGGAACAGGAAATGCGATTGCTGAAGCTTTTTATATCAAACCGGGCCAAGCCCCTGACGCGGAGCGAACTGCTGGAAATGGGCTGGGGCTACACCGGGGCGATGCCGACGAGAACGGTGGATAACTTCATCGTCCGCTTTCGCAAGTATTTCGAGGAAAATCCCCAGGAACCACGCTACTTTAAAAGCCTGAGATCTATCGGTTACGTCTTCGACCACGACTGACGGCAGTTAAAAGAGATACTCCAGCTTCATCATGAGGCTCATCTGTTCCGACCATACCTTGACCCCGTTATCCAAGCTCATGTCAACATCATACACATCATTGGCCAAGCGGTGGGACCCCCTGGTCTGGATCAGGAAGTATTCCGCCTCCACGCCGGCATTGATGTTTTTGGTCAGGCCGGCCTTGATCCCCAGGGAGGCGTGCCAGGCGTTACCGCTGGTATTCTCGTAGGTCCAGCGGTTCCCTGCCCGCAGCAGGTGATGATCCTTGTTGTCCCCTTGGACATAGGCCCAATCCAACTGGCCGAGCAATTTCAGCCGCGGCACCGGGATATGCCTTTCCAGGTCGTAGGCCGTTCTTATCCCCAGGAAGTACTGCCAATAGGTCTGTTCGAACCGAATCCCGTCGCCAGGCAGGGGCAAAGGCGGGGTATTGTCCCCCGGGGCCGGATAAACCTGGACACCATTATGAATAAGAAAGTTCAAATTCTGCCACCGGACCCCGGCCACGGGCCGCAGATCAAACCAGGCCGGCAACCCCACCCAGTCGGCGATCTTCAGATCCACATCGCCCCGGACCATATAGCTTGGCTCCACACGACATTGTGATTCCGAATAGATAGTCTTGACGGACGGCCTTGCATCATCATCCCAGTCTGAATCCTTGAACGCCAGGTCAGATTCCATAGGGATGCTGCCCAGCACTTCCACTCCCACAGAAAAACGTGAAAAACGGCGCCGGAGTTCCCCTCCCGCCCACCAGGTGTTCATGGGAAACTCCAGGCGACTCAGGGGCGCCTGGTTGGGTGGATAGGGATTGCCGAATTCATAGGAGGTGTGGCTGCTAAAATAACGCTTTACATGCAATTCAGCCGACCAGGGTTTTTCCGGGACCGGCGATTTTTCATCCGCCGCCACGGTGACCGCCGGGAAACCAGCCAACATCAGCAGCATGATCAGCACCCAACCAAGACAATGTAATGTGGAATAATTTCTAATCCGTTTTCTCAGCCATAAAACAATCATTACGGCTCCTTTCATTACAGAATTGCCCATCAGAACTGGCAGCGGAGGCCAAGGGTGACGCTCTGGGCGCTGTAGTTGCTCTGACCAAGTTGGGCCTCGTAATTGAGGTAAGCCAGGACGTTATCCGACCATTGGACGTTGACTCCCGTTCCCACATTGAAGAAGTTCCGTTCCGGGGCGACGCTCTCGATGGTAAAGGCCGAACTCCCCTGGGCCAGGGCGGCCATGGTCGCCGGATTCACATTCCCGAATTCGTGCCGGTAGAATGCCCAGAGGCGCGGCACTACCTTCAGTTTATCTTTCGTCCAGTTCCAGGCCCCCTTGACGCCGGCACTTCCCTGATAAGATTCCGTCGTCTGGCGATCCACCTGCAGATTGAGAGAGTCCGCCCCCGCCTCGGTGTAACCGTTCATCACCATGGAGAGATACTGAAAGGTCAGAGCGGGACCGATAGTCCAGGAACCAAACTGATAATCATAACCAGTTCCCCCGTATGCCGTCGCCTGACTACCGGAAGGTTTCGCCGTGGCCGTCCGATCAATCCCCGGAAAGACGATGCGCCGGCTGTTGTCAAAGCTGTTCCATCCGTAACCGGCCTGACCGTCGATATAAAAGGCCTCCCGGAAATAAGTTCCATAGATGCCCAACGTATAACCGTCCAATTTCACCGTGCTTCCGGCATCGTTGATCCAGGATTTGGCCGCATTCATCCCGAAGAGGACGCCGCCGACAAACCGTTCCGAAAAGCGGTAGTCCGTCCCCAGGGTAAGGCCGCCGTTCTTAAAATCGTAGCCCCGCTGCTCCGCTGTATTTTTCTGGTCCCCCTGGACAATATTCCCTTTTACGAAGAAACCCCAGCGGGGATCTGGTTCCACGGGGATCATCCCCTGAAGATCATCGCTATTACTGGCCAGGAGAAAGGGCTGCCGGGAACTGTTAGCGGCAAGGAAGTCCAGGTTCTCCAGGCCCTGAAAACTGAATCCCTGCGCACCCGCCCGCAAATCCCCAAGACGGGAAGAGACATTGCCGGCCTGAAAGGAGGCTACCCCGGAGGTCATGTTGGTATAAGCCACACCGGCAATGGGAGACAACTGGTCAAAAGCGGCGGCTACTTGGGCGTTAGTCGTCAGATTGTCGATCTTATCCAGGACCGTGTCCAGATCCCCGCTTGCCGAATTGACCAGCGGGTTCAGCATCTGAGATATGGCACGCTGATTTCCCGTCAAGGAGGAGACCAGATCGCTGGTGGCGTAATCGCGCCACGTCATCAGATAGACTTCCGTCGCCCGGTCATACTGGGGCTTGAAAAATAACGTCGGGGATATTTTGTTGCCGATGAGATTGGCGAACCTCCCGGAAACACCGGCGGCGGCGGAAAGGATCGTCCCGAACACCGTCTTGTTATGGGGAATAGAACTCCCCTGCCATAAAGTCTCCAGGGTACCATCTATACCGGCGCTGCCATTGACCTTCAGCAGATCATTGCTCGCAGGAGAGGCCACTTCGATTTTGAGTTTTCCACTTTCGGTCTGGGTATAATTACTGCTCACTGTCAGGGTACCGATGGACGAACCGGGGGCAACAGTACCATGGTTGGTCAGCTTGGCAACCGTCCCCGTCCCGCTCAGGGTGCCGTCGGTGCCTATCCGTAAATCGCCCCCGAAGGTGCTTGTTCCCGCCAGAACCATCTCGCCGGCATTTATATTCCCGATACCCGTAAAACCCGAACCGTTGCCTTTGAAATCCAGAATCCCCCGGCCGTTGAAATCTATGGTCCCGGTCCCGGTGCCTGTCAAGGTCCCGGCAATCGTGGAATCGAAGCCGCCGATAATCAGACTGCCGTTCACAGCAAGGGTCCCCGCCATGATCCGGATTCCGTCCCGGGCCTCGAAGGAATTGCCGCTTCCAGCGGGTATTGTGTAAGTGTAATTATTCCCTGCGCTGATCGTCAGGGACTCCGCCTTGATATTGCCGGTAAGGCTGAGGTCCCCCTGCACAACCATCTTGCCCATCCGGAAATAGACTTGATAGCTGTTCCAGGTCCCCGTGTTCTGCGGGGCCAGGTCCATCATCGTCAGGGTCCATTGCCCGAGTCCCGCCTCTCCCCAGAAGGCGTTCGTCATAAAGGTCCAGCCGAAATCCTCGACCTTCTCCGTATCCTGTTGATTCAGAACCAGATTCTTCGTGGAATAGAACAGGACGCTTTCCATCACCGATGGCGACTTGATGACCGCCTGGAGATCTCCCCTTTTCGCGTGGGTAAAACTGAGGTCCACTTCGATGCCTTCCAGGGGCTGGGTGAGATGGGCGGCCGTCAGGGTGAAGGTTTGGGGGACACCGGAGGCATTGTTATCGGGGATGGGCAAATTGACGGCAACTGCGCCCGTATCGTGGGACGTCTGGAGGGTCACGTAGGCCGTCTTGTTGATCTGATCGGTAAACTTTCCCGCATTAATGTTTCCGAAGCCGTAGCTGGGATTGAATTTCAGACCGGCCCCATTGGTTTTCCAGTCGGCATTGCCGGAGTCAACGACGGTACTGGACGTGGTCAGGGCGTATTTGGCCATCCGGACCGTCATGAGGGGGTTGACCTCCTTGCCCAGGGCCATGATCCCCGAAACTAGGGGGGTGGCCGATGAGGTGCCGCCGAAGAGGGAGGCGTAATTTGTATTCGGAAAATTTTCGTCTTTGTCACCGGAAGGATTGCCGCCTGCCGAGTAACGGTTGTAACCGTAATTATCTCCGCTCCGATCAGTGGTCGTGATCCCGAATCCTGTATAATCGGAACGGTTGGAAGGGGCAGTCACGAAAACGTTGGCCCCGTAACTGCTGTAATTGGCGTACTTGCCGTCGCTTCCCAGGGCGGCGACAACGATGGCATCCGCCGTGTTCAGAATGTCTATTTTGTTACTGTCCTCGCATTTTTCACTCCGCGCGTTCCCCGCAGCAAAGACGTGGATCACCCCGTTGGCGGCGGTATTGGCCAGGGCCGTCTTGAGTTTCGGAGACCAGGTACTATCGTATTCGAAAGGATTGTCGGGGCCGTAGCTGTGGTTTTTGACGTGGATTTGCGGGGCGCTCTCGATTGCGCCCGTTTTGGGATTAACGCCGCTTTTCCAGTAATAAGCATCGAAGTAATTACCGGATGATGCCCTGGGGTCACCTGCAGTGCCGGGACTGCTGAAGTTGACCCGCAGACCGGCAAGAGTGGCGAACGGGGCCGCCCCCGTCCCGCCGATGCCGTTGCCGCCCCGAGCGCCGGCGACGCCGGCAACGGCCGTGCCGTGACTGTCTTTTACCCCCTTGGGACCTTGGGCGCTGTTGGCAGTGTCTGTGTTATCACTGAAATTCTTGCTCAGGGCGGCGCTGTAGTTGGGCTTGATGTCTTCATTGGCGCCGTCCACACCGTCGTCGATAACGCCGATGACGACCCCCTTGCCCGTATAACCCTGTTGCCAGGCGCCGCCTTTGTCGCCTGGTCCTACAGCCCCGTTGAGGTTGGCATCAACCCTGTTCACGATGTTGTTGACCATTGTATGTTGATTCCCGTAGTAGTCGGTGAAGATGATCGACGCTGGGGCCGTATTATTCTGCAAGTGCCACTGGCCGGGGAAATCTTTCATTTCAGCAGAGTTCACATAGGGGAAATAGGGATCGTTAGGCTCCCAGGCAAAGAGGTTAAAGGGAACAAGGGAGGAGGCGAGAAAAAAGACCATCGGAAAGCAGGTATGTGCTAAAAAGATTCGGAAACGATTTAAAGGCTTGTAAAGATCCATTTCCCCCTCAATCGGATAGTATTTGCCAGATATTAATTTCCCGTGGCCCGCGCCGGCTACACATCAGTAGAATGGGAACATCAATGGCGCTCTATTTGGCGCAAATAATAAAGTTTGCCGCACTAACTACTTCAACTGTATGATATTATCAAACGATAATTGACAGACTGACCAATAAAGACATGGACATCAGCCGAAAAGGCATGAGCAGGGTGATTATATAAAGATTGTCATGCATTTCTTCAATACGGGCCGCTATTACTATTTATGTTTTGTATTGTTATCTGTAAAAGGATAGACGCTCGTTGTATTTAAGATAGTTTTTCCTCTCTGCCTTGACATTTCGAAATTCGTTGTCATCATAGCGCCGATCAATCGTATACATTAAGCACCATCGAAAAGGAGCCGGTTATGGAAGCAAAGAAGGAAACACGTCAATTCAGAACAGAAGTCCAGCAATTAATGGGTATCATCATCAACTCTCTGTATTCCCACCGGGAGATTTTTTTACGGGAATTGATCTCCAATTCCTCCGATGCCATCGACAAATTGAGATTTAAAACCCAGACACAGTCCGACATTCTGGGTATAGACACAGATTTCAAAATAAAAATCGTTCCCAATAAAAAGAAAAGAACCCTGGAAATATCGGATAACGGGGTCGGCATGACCTACGACGAGGTGGTGGAGAATATCGGCACCATCGCCAAGAGTGGAACGGCAGGATTCATGGAGGCGGCAAATGCTTTAAACAAGCCCGACATGCTGACGCCGGAACTGATCGGCCAGTTCGGGGTCGGTTTTTACAGTGCCTTCATTGTCGCAGATCGGGTTTCCCTCATCACAAAAGCCGCCGGAAGCGATAAGGCAACAAAGTGGGAATCGACGGGAGACGGGTCATACACCGTCGAAGAAACGGAAAAGGAGAGCCGGGGCACTACCGTCATTTTGTCCCTTAAAAAGACTGAAAAGGACGAACAGGACTTTACCGATGAATGGACTATTCGGAATACCATAAAAAAACACTCTGACTTTGTAGCCTATCCTATTCTCATGGACGTTGAGAGAACGGAACCCGTCCTCGATAAAGATGGAAAACCGGATGGGAACAAGACAACAAAAATTATCAAAGAAGAAACCCTCAATTCCATGAAGGCAATCTGGACGAAAGACAAGAAGGACGTCTCGGAAGAGGAATACAATGAATTTTACCGCCACATCGCCCATGATTGGAATGAGCCTCTCACCCACCTCCATGTAAAGCTTGAAGGAACGACGGAGTACAGCGCTCTGCTGTATATTCCGTCCCGGCCTCCCTTCGATTTGTACCATGGCGAGGGGAAACACGGGATTCAGCTCTACAGCAAGCGCGTCTTCATCATGGAGAACTGTAAGGAACTGATGCCCCCCTATCTTGCCTTTATCAAGGGTGTTGTCGATGCCCCCGATCTAAATCTGAATGTCAGCCGCGAGATCCTCCAACAGGACGCCCTTGTGACGAACATCCGGAAAAATCTGGTGAAGAAGATTCTGGGCCTTTTGGAAGAGCTTGACAAGGATAAGTATGACCAATTTTTCAAGGAATTCGGCTCTATATTCAAGGCGGGGCTCTCTATGGATTTCGACAACCGCGGCAAGATCGCCGATCTCCTCCGCTACAAGACAACCAAATCCGATGGCGCCTTCAGCTCTCTGAAAGATTATGTCAACCGCATGCAGACGGATCAGGAGGCAATTTACTACATCACCGGGGAAAATCTTTCCGCCCTTCTTAACAGCCCCCACCTGGAACGGTTAAAGGACAAAGACTACGAAGTACTGCTCATGACGGACCCGATGGATGAATGGGTCTTGCGGGACCTCCATGAATACGAGAAAAAATCCTTCAAAAGCGCCGAAAAGGGAGATCTTGATTTCGAGAAGATCGACGACAACAGAAAAGATGAATATCACGACCTCTTTGATTTCATAAAAACGTCCCTGGATGAGAAGGTTAAAGAGGTCAAACCTTCCACTCATCTGAAGGATTCCGTCGCCTGTCTTTCCGGTGATCCCAACGACATGAGCGCTTACATGGAAAAGGTTCTCCGGGCTACTGGCCAGGAAACGCCGCAAGTAAAGAGGGTCCTCGAACTGAACATGGATCACCCCCTCCTCGCCAAGATCAAAGGGATCTATGAGGGTGACAAGGATTCTTCCGTCTTGAAGGATTACAGCGACTTATTGTTTGATATGGCGGTCATCTCAGGGGGAGGTAAACTCGACAATCCGTCCCGATTTAGCAAAACGATCGGTGACCTGATGGCGAGATCCCTTAATATCTAACGAATGTCTAAAAGCAGTGTGTATAGTGGTAGCTTCATAACGAAGCTGCCACTATATCGGGATTGGATAAACCGTTTGCTTCCTTTTTTCGGTTCTCTTCTCGCCTGTCAATTATTTCAGCAAGGACAGGCAGTAAAATAGATCCAAAGGGAAGCAGGAAAACAATCAATACCGGAACGTAAAGAGACAAATGGATCAAATGGGATTTGATCATACCGATATCTTCAGTAGTCCAGTTATTTCCAGTATTCCTTTGCTTCATCAAGAGTTTCATGAAATTTTGCATCCCTTTGCTTTCACGCAATATCAGTGATTTGTTTTTTAAGATGGTTCTCTTGAGAAATGTTTTCAGCAAATGTCTTGGCCTGCCTGCGATATTGAAATAATGTGTCTTCTGTGCATGTTGCACATCATGGATGATCCGTCAATAGCACAATCTGAAGAAACCCATGCCGGGCATCTAACCTGTGGAAAGAATGCCACTCCATGAAATCGGATTGACAGCGGGATTCACTTATCCTATAAGTCGCAAAGAATTCAGGCTTGACCAGATTTCCTCAATAACCCTGACGGACACTATCTGGCAAATTATTACCCCGGCAACGAAAATTACCTGAGCTGCGAAGAG
>JANXZC010000150.1 GCA_025355725.1 Syntrophus sp. (in: bacteria) | reverse complement strand
TGAAGTAATCAAAGGTTGGGATGAGGCTTTTCTTTCAATGAAAAAGGGAGAAAAACGTATTCTCATCATACCACCTGGTCTGGCTTATGGCGATAAAGGTATGGGAACAATTCCACCTAATGAAACTTTGATTTTTGAAGTTGAACTTATTTATTATCTCCAATAAGCAGATTCATGTGCGGCCAGTCATTTCTTATTAACCGGCAGGAGTGTATCGATGAAAGATGAAGAGAAATCCAAAGCCCACCTCATTGAAGAGTTGGTTGAATTACGTCGTCGTATTGCCAGAACAGAAAAGGCGGAAGGCCGTGACGACCTGAAAATTTTAATGGCATCTGTTTTGGATTCTATACATCATGCAGTTATCGGTCTGAAGGACAGAAAGATAATATTTGCAAATCACGCCGTTTTTTCTGTTTTCGGCTGGCGTCCGGAGGAGCTTCTCGGACAAGGGACGAGGATCTTATACCGCTCCGATGAGGAATATGAAGAGATCGCGAATCATTTTTACCCCGCCCTTGAAAAAGAGCGCATCCATAGCGAAAATTTCATATGCAGGCATCGAGACGGGCGGAATATCCTCTGCCAAGTAAGAACCTCGCGGGTGGGCGATAAGCTGAAAGACCGGATGATTGTTGCCACCTATGAGGATATCACGGAGCAGCGGCAGGCAGTAAATTCAGTTTTTGGCGACAAAAAGGGTAAATGAATAATTCATCGCTAAACCTCCTCTGACGGAGACGGGTCAATAATTGGTGCTATGACCGCTCATGAAAAATCTCACATGGCTTTTTACGAGGTATCCGAGTATGACGAAGTATAACGGAGGACAGAAAATGTATGTAAAGAAAACCCTGTTATTGATTATTGCGCTTTTTGTAAGCTTCGCCTTTTCAGCATGCGGAAATGTAAATAAGTACGCCTACGATTCGAAATCCGAACCGAAAGCTACGGATTACTCGAAGTCTGAGCGTTGGTTGTCCCTACCTGCGGCGATTGACAAAAAGGTGGATGTTTTTTACCTTTATCCGACTGCCTGGCTAAGGGTTGGCAAAGACGATCCGATTGTTTGTGAAATCGACAATCCCCTGATGTTGAAATACTCAAAATATGCATTTGCCAGGCAGGCCACCGCTTTTGAAAACACAGGCAATATTTTTGCTCCCTACTACAGGCAGGACGATGCCCTCTACACCACATCTTTGCCTCTGGAAGAACAGCTTAAAGTTGTGGGAGGGATGCCGAAATTGGACGTATTTGCCGCGTTCGATTATTATATAAAAAACTACAATAATGGCCGTCCGTTTATTTTAGCTGGACATTCGCAAGGATCGGTTGTTTTGACGTTATTGTTGTCGGAGTATATGAAGGAAAATCCCCAAGTGTATGACAGAATGATTGCCGCCTATGTGATCGGATTTTCCGTTACCACTGAATACCTTGCTAAAAATCCTCACTTGAAATTTGCCGAAGGCCCTGATGATACGGGAGTTATCATTTCATATAACACGGAGGCGCCTAAAATCGAAGGAAAGAATCCCGTTTTATTCCCGGGAGCTATTGTTATAAATCCGATTACTTGGACCCGAACGGAAAAACTGGCAACGGCAGCGGAAAACATGGGATCTATTATCTTAAATAAAGATGGCTCCGTAGTATTAAATAAAGACGGGAAAATTGAACCCGTAAAAAACTATGCCGATGCCAGGATCGATAAAGCCCGGGGTGTTATCATTTGCAGCACTGCGGATGTGGAAAAATTGGCTCCGGGGAACGCACTATCCGGCAAAGGGGTATTCCATAGCTTTGATTATCCGTTTTATTACTTCAATATCAAAGATAACGCCGCGAACAGGACGAAAAGGTTTTTAAGCAAATAACGGGAAAAGGAGATAGTTTTCCTGGGATCAGGATAGGAAACCACAATATGTCAGGAGCCGCCCATACCATCGCGCCCCCGTATCCGCATGTCCACACCTTGCTGGACGGCTGTGATTTTACGATTTACGATATGATCGCCCGGAACGCCGGTTTATATCCCCATAAAGTTGCGATTGTTTATGACGGCAGGCGGACGGATTTTAAAACCTATAAAAAACTGTGTGACCAGTACGCCGCCGGGCTCAGCGGCGAAGGGGTGGCAGCGGGCGACCGAATTGCGGTCCTGGCGGGCAATTGCGACGACTTCCTGATCCTCTGCGGGGCGGCGGCGAAAATCGGCGCCATTGTGGTGCCGGTGAACTGGCGGCTCGGCGAGGAAGAAATTGAATATATCCTGAATGACAGTACCCCGAAGTTGCTTGTGAGCGGCAGCGAATATCGCGATCTTGCCTGCAGGGCCGCGTCCAAGGTGGGATCGGTTCAAAAGCACTATTCCTTCCAGGCGGACGCAGGGGAGGGCGATGGCATCCCTTTCCGGTCCCTCTGCCGGGAAGATGGCTACGAGGATGTGGCCGCCGTTTCCGGCGATCCTGCCTATATGATCATCCATACGGCCGCTGTGGGCGGAAAGCCGAAAGGTTGTCTCCTCAGTCAGGGAAACATGATCGCCGTCGGCCTTCAGATTGCCGAGTTGCTGAAACTCGACAGTCAGGATTGTCACGTCTGCATCCTCCCCCTGTTTCATATCGGCGGCCTGGCCATGACGATGGCGACGATGCAGCAAGGGGGGAAAAACGTGATTGTGGACCGCTTCGATCCCCTCCTCGTTTTGAAGCTTATCGAAAAGGAGAGGGGCACATTTTTTGTGGCCTTTCCCCCGATCCTCGCCTCGCTCCTGGATGCCCAGGAAAAAGAGCCCTCCGCCTTTGACGCGGCGAGTTTGAGAATCGTCTGCGGCATGGACAGCCCGGAGACCCTGGAGCGTTTCTTCAGGATAAACCCGCAGGCCGCTTTTTACAGCCTTTACGGCCAGACCGAGGCCATGCCCGTTTCGGGCTGCAATTATAAGGAGAAACCCGGCAGCATCGGGCCGCCGGCGATCCTGACGCGGGTCGCCCTGTTTGATGATCTCGACCAGGAAATGGCACCCGGGGCAACCGGAGAAATCTGTGTCCGGTCGCCCGCCGTATTCCAGGGTTACTGGAATCTGAAGGAAGAGACGGCCCACACCTTTCGCAACGGATGGCATCATACGGGCGATCTGGGCCGCTGCGATGAAGATGGTTATCTCTGGTATGCCGGCAGGAAGCCGGAGAAGGAACTCATCAAGCCCGGCGGTGAAAATGTTTACCCGGCGGAAGTGGAAAAGGTCATTCTCAGCCACGGCGCCATTGGAGAAGTTTGCGTCATCGGTGTTCCCGATCCGGAGTGGGGGGAGGCCGTCAAGGCTGTCTGCGTCCTCAAGAAGGGAAGGGCGGTGAGCGCCGGGGAATTGATCGACTTTGTGGCCTCCAAAATCGCCCGCTATAAGAAGCCCAAACACGTTCTTTTTGCCGAGAGCCTGCCGAAAACGGCAACCGGCGCCGTGAACCGGGAGGAGGTAAAGAAGGCGTATCCGGGAACAAATTAATAAAAAAAGCCCCTCGTAAAAGTAAAAATCTACGAGGGGCTAACGAGATCCGCCTATGCCGTCTTGCCTTTTAACTGGAGTCCTTCATTGAATTCTTGGTCTTTTAAGGGTGACAATCACCACGAAGATCCTGTGTTTTCTTTTTCGTTAACATCCAGTAGAATAGACTCATTACGTGCATCGCAGTATCCCGCTTGTTAAATTTTCTTGCGGTACATCTTTCAAAGAGCTTGGGTGAATCAGTAACGGTTCAAAACTTATAATAATAACAAAGAGAGCCGCAATGCCTGCTTATTCGTAAGCTGTAGTCAGCTTTTTAAAATAACTGCTCTTTCGGCAGTTTATCACCACCACTAGAACCTCGCGATGCCTTTCTTCTTACCTCCCAGTGAAATGATCAATATTTCCTTCATATCCCAGAGACATAATCCAAGCCGAGCATTGCAGCATCTCGATGGCTTTAATGTGCGCCTACTTTTTGGTAATGTCAAGAGGCAAATCAATTATATTTCATCCTTGGTTGGGAATGGGAGTAAGTCTGATCCCGTTCAGAATTTCACTCAGGGTCGGGTGGGGGATGATCCATGATTGCAAGGTCTTCAGGCTGGCGCCTGTGGTCAGGGCGAGGCTCAGGGAGGCGATGAGGTCGGGGGCGCTGGCGCCGACTATGGTGGCCCCGACGAGGTTACCTTCGTGGAAGATGAACTTGGCGAAACCCTGGCCTGCCAGTTCCGTGCGGGCCATGATGTTGGCCCCGTAATCGGTACGCCCTATCTCCACGGACCAGCCCTTTTCCCTGGCCTGCAACTCCGTCAGGCCGACCCGGGCGACGGGGGGGTGGGAATAGGTGACGGAGGGAACGATGTCTTCCCGGCACACAACGGAACCGTCGCCGAAAAGGCGGCTCGCCAGAGCCCGGCCCTGCTGCATGGCCCGGTGGGCCAACATGATTCCTCCCGTGACATCCCCCACGGCATAGATCCCGGCGATATTGGTCTCCTGTCTTTCATCGACGGCGACGCCCCGGCGGTCATAGCGGATGCCCGTATTTATCAGCGCTTCCTCGTCCAGGCGCGGCCGCCGTCCCGTGCAAAGGAGGGCGTATTCCGCTGTCAACTCCGTTTTCTGGCCGTCATTGGCGGCGGTTATGGAGACCCCCTCCGGGCCTTCCCGGACATCCTCAACCCTTGTCGCCGTCAGGACTTTAACGCCGATGCGGTTCAGCTCTTTCAAGAGCAGGGTCGCCGCCTCTTCTTCCTCGTAGGGGAGGATAACGGGGAGGATTTCCACTACCTGTACCGGTACGCCCAATTCAGCTAAAAACGTCGCAAATTCAACCCCGATGACGCTGCCGCCGATGATCACCATGCTCTTGGGCAGCGTGGCAAGTTGGAGAAAGGTGTCGGAGGTCAAGATCCGTGAAGGGGCGTGGGGAGGAGCGATTTCCGGGGGAGGGGAGGTGACGGCAGGGGCCGGGGGGGCCGATGGTTGCGGGCTTGGGGCCAGGTGCGGCGCCAGCGCGAAGGGGGGCAGGGCCGGTTCGGAGCCCCAGGCGATGACTATCCGGCGGGCTTTCAGAACCTCCCTTTGTCCGTCCGGGTCCGTCCAGACCACTTCCCCTGGGGACGCTATCTTTCCTTCTCCGACCTTCATCTCCACGCCGGCGTCCTTCAGAGACTTTTCCACCCCCAGGGCGGCGATCCGGACCATCTGGTCCCGGTGACGCCGGATAGTGTTAAAATCGTAACCTGCTTCACTGACAGCGATTCCCAGGCGGTTGAGCTTTTTCAGCTCGGCGAAGTGTTTGCTGCAGACCAGGAGGGCCTTGGTGGGGACGCAGCCCCGGTGGGTGCAGGTTCCTCCCCATTGCCCCTTCTCCACGATGCAGACCCGGGCTCCGTAACGGGCCGCGTCTTCCGCTGCCGCGTGGCCGCCGGGCCCGCCGCCGATGACAATCAAGTCGAAAGTTTTTTCTGACATATCCCTACCTTTTTCTTACCGGTTGTTTTTTCTTGTTTTAAAAGGGTCCATTTCATCGCCTGGCGGATACTGTGCTAAAGCTCGCTGATCTTGAACGGTTTCCTGATGAAGCCGTCACACTGTCTTACCGGAACAGCCGTTGCCTTCCGCTTCTGATAATGCGGCGTGGTAGGAACTCCGCACCAGGGGCCCAGCCTCGACGTGCCGGAAACCCATCGTCAGGGCCGTCTTCCTGAGGGCGGCAAATTCATCGGGGTGGTAGTATTTTCGCACCGGCCAGTGGTCTTTCGTGGGCTGGAGGTACTGGCCGATCGTGACGGCCTGGCAGCCTGCCCCTGCCAGATCCTCCAGGAGGCGGCTTATATCCTCACTGTTTTCGCCGAAACCGATCATGAATCCCGATTTGGAGATGATTGTCGGCGTCCTGCCGATTCTTTTCAGGATCTTCAGGGATGTTTCATAGTTTCCCTGGGGGCGCAATTGGGCGTAGAGGGATGGGGGCGCCTCAATATTGTGATTGATGACCGCTGGCTTGGCGGCAATGACTTCCTCAAGCGCCGCAACTTGCCCCTGAAAATCGGGAATGAGGACCTCAATGCGAATATCCGGCCGGGATTCCCGCAAGGCGCCGATGGACCGGGCGAACGCTCCGGCCCCGCCGTCGGGAAGATCATCCCGGGTTACGGACGTGATGACCACATATTTCAGGGAAAGGGACTTAACGGCAAAGACGAGGCGCCCTGCTTCCTCCGCGTCGACGGGAGCGGGGACGCCGTGGGCGACATGGCAATACCTGCAGTTACGGGTGCAGATGTTCCCCAGGATGAGAAAGGTCGCCGTACCGTCCTGGAAGCACTCGCTCATGTTGGGGCAGCGGGCCTCCTGACAAATGGTATGGAGACCGTGGCGGGACAGGACGCCACGGACGCGGTTGAAATCAGGCGCATTGGGAAGCCTTACCTTCAACCATTCGGGTTTTCTCAAGAAATCCCCGGTCGAGTTTCCCTTGATTATAGAACTATGTTGGATTGGCAAAAAGTCTAAGACCTCGTTTTCTGTCACTCCCGGCTTGTCCAAAAATACAGTATTATTAAACTATTTGCGCAGCCGCTAAGACTTCGGACGCCTGGGAATCACCAGCCACATGGCCAGATAGGCGATCAGGCCAAACCCGAAGGAAAACAGAATCAACAGGATAAAGAGAATGCGGAACAAAGTGGAATCCTTGTTGAAGAATTCTCCCAATCCGCCGCAAACGCCACCGATCTTTTTATCTGTTTCGGACAGGTATAGTTTCTCTTCCATAACGCTTTCTCCCCGGTAATATTGATGAACTCGCAAAAGTTGAAAAAATGGTCATAATCGACGGCTTCGTAAAAATATCCGCAGGCAAGGCGCGCCAATCCTGAGGAATGAGGCGTACTTGTCGTACGCCGCAGTGACGAAGGATGCCGCGTAACGCAGCATCCGGATATTTTTACGAAGCCGTTAGAAATAATACCAGATCGTACTATAATCAGCCACGTTTTCACCGTCTTCGTCAAGACGCTTGAGGTAATCGTAGATAGGGATGTCCGTGTAGAGGTAATCCAGGGCCGTCACCAGGCGGACTTCCCAGGAATAAAACCGGTAAACCCGCCGCCCGTCCGGGTGGATCATGATCACTTCATGGTCCTGCCACGCCTTCAACTGGGACTTTCCCAGACGGGGGAGATTGAATACCGGTTCATCCGTCCGGACCAGGCCCGGTAAAAGCCTGGCCTCTTCCGCCCGCTCCTGTTCGATCCGGGCGATGGGGACCCGGAAATCGGCGGTTTCATCCTTGCCCTTGGTACTGAAGGTGTAATAGGGGTCTACGCCGGAGACCTTTAAGACCTTGCGGAGCAGGCAGGTCTCGAACTTCCGGCTGTTGTAGTATGTGAAGACCTGCTGGTTATAGACATTGATTCCCAATTTCTTGATTTTCTTGATGGAGTCCAGGGCGTCCGCCGTCATTTCGGTGGGATGCTCGAAGTGAGTGACAATGGCGATTTCCCGCTTCCCCCACTCATGATACTTTTCGAGAACCTGCAAAAACCCGTCATTGATCCGAAAGGGCAGGGTAACGGGGATCCGGGTGCCGATACGGATCCTCTCGACGTGCTTGATCTTGGCAATTTCCCCCAAGAGGGCGTCCAGGTAGTCATTTTTCAGGGTCAGGGGATCGCCGCCCGTGACCAGGACCTCGGTGATGCTGTCGTGTTCAGCGATCCAGGCAATGGCCTCCTGAATCTTCTCGCGGCTCATCTGCACTTCGTCGTCGATGCTCTTGATCTCCCAGTTCCGCTGGCAATAGACGCAGATCTGCGGACAGGCATTGTAGGGTTTGAGGATGACGATTTCCGGATAGCGCCGGGTAATGCCGTCGATCGGGCTGGTGGATTTCTCACCCATGAAATCCATGTCGAACCCCTTGGCCCGGCTTTCCGAGACCGACCGGCAGTAGGTGACGCTGGGAATAACCTGCGCCCGAATCTGGCGGTCGTAGTCCGTCTTTCCGTCCTTATTGAAGAGGGACAGGTAGTAGGGGGTGATCTCAACGGGGATGCCGTATTCCTTTGCCGCCTTGAGGCCGGCGATTTCGTCTTTATTAAGGCTGACAATGGCGGACAGGGTCTCCAGGTTTTTGATGATGTGCTTCAGGTGCCAGAGGTAATCATGCCAGTCTTCTTCGGTGGCCTGGAAATGGGTCAGGATGTCTTTTTTTAAACCTTTCCGGCGTTTAACGACGCTGCGATCGGAACCGGTCCGATAGCGGCGGAAATAGCGGCGAATCATGGCGGCGTATTCGTCAAGCTGGGAGGAGCGGATGAGGGCCGCCTCCCGGCCGTCTTTCATCTTGAAGAGGTCCTGGCTCTTGGAGTGTTTTCCCGACTTGCCCGTAATACCCCGGAAAAAAGAGAGATATTCGCAGAGAAATGCCTCGCCAGCTCTTTCCAGGGCCCGGTCGGGATCATGGGCCAGGTCGTAAAGGAGCTGCAGGGGCGATGTCTGGGTCAGATGTTCATTCTCCGTGCGCATGGTATTGGAAAAGACCCGGATGCATTCCCGGGCGTTGCGCTTCTCGAGGATGTTCATGTCCGAATAATAGGTGTCGGGCTTCATGTTGAACATGGAGCGATTCAGGTGGTTGAAATAATCGAAGAGGAGATGGCGCGCCTCTTCGACATGCTTGGAATCCCGGAGGATCTTCTTGATCTGCGGGTCCGCCTGCCAGAGCCTCTCCAGCAGTTCTTCCTTCGACAAAAAGATGGCATTCTTCATCATAAGTTCAGCCTTTCCAGCAGACATCGGGGTCCCGGGCCGCCTTGACGTCGTCGAGGCGCTTTACGGGGGTGGTCAGGGGGGCCGCCTTGACCAGTTCGGGATTATCCCTCGCTTCGGCGGCGATCTGAATCATGGCGTTGCAGAAGGCATCGAGGGTTTCAATGCTTTCCGTTTCGTTGGGTTCGATCATGATCGCTTCGGGAGCGATCATGGGAAAATAGATGGTCGGGGGGTGATACCCATAATCGAGGAGGCGCTTGGCAATATCTGTCGTATGGACGCCGCTCTCCCGGACCTGGCGTAAACCGTTGAAGACGCACTCGTGCATGCAGGGGCGTTCATAGGGAAGGTCGTAATAGGGGGTCAATTTTACTTTGATGTAGTTGGCGTTTAACACGGCGATTTCGCTTGCCCTTCTCAGTCCTTCCGGTCCCAGGGTGCGGATGTAGGCGTAGGCCTTGACCATGACGTTGAAGTTGCCGAAGAATGTCCGGACCCGGCCGACGGCATCGGGGTGGTCGTATGACCAGTCAAAGACGTCATCTGTCTTGATGACCCGGGGAATGGGAAGGTAGCTTGTGAGGTTTTTCCCGACGCCTACGGGGCCGCTGCCCGGGCCGCCGCATCCGTGGGGGGTGGAGAAGGTCTTGTGGAGATTCAACTGGATGACGTCGAATCCGAGATCGCCGGGTCGGAACTTTCCCATGAAGGCATTGGCGTTGGCCCCATCGCCGTAGAGGAGACCGCCTTTACTGTGGATGATTTCCGCCACTTTTTCGATGCGCCGTTCAAAAAGCCCCAGGGTGTTGGGATTGGTAAGCATGAGCCCCGCCACGTCCTCCCCCATCAGGGACTCGAGATGTTCGATATCCACGCCTCCTTCGCTGTTGGAGCGGACGGTGATGGTCTGGTAGCCGCAGAGGGCTCCGGAGGCGGGATTGGTACCGTGGGCGGCGTCGGGGATGAGGAGGCGGGTCCGCTTTTCGCTTTTCTTTTCAAAATATTTTTTGAAGATCATCATGCCGGTCAGCTCCCCGTGGGCGCCGGCGGCCGGTTGGAGGGTAAAATCGGCCATGCCGAATATTTCGCTCAAATACCCCCGCAGCTCATACATCAATTGCAGATTTCCCTGGGAAAATTCCACCGGGGCATAGGGATGGAGACCGGTGAAGCCGGGGAGTTTCGCCATATCCTCGTTGATCTTCGGGTTGTATTTCATCGTACAGGAACCGAGGGGATAGAAGCCCACATCGACGCCGAAGTTCCGCCGGGACAGGGCGGTATAATGACGGATCAGGTCTATCTCCGCCACTTCGGGAAGGTTCGGTTCCGCGCGGAGGAGCTCCCGGGGGATGACCTGTTCAATGGGCACGGTGGGGACATCGCTGCCGGGAATGCTGCCTGACCTGCGGCCCGGCCTGCTCTTTTCGAATATCAATTCCATCGGTTGGGTCTCCTTGTTAACTGTTAACGGTAGTCCTCGCGGATCGGATAAAACACATCCAGAATAGAACAATCCGTCAAGGCCCGGCCGCGGTGTTTGGCATTGGGGGGAATAACGGCGACCATTCCCGGCTCAAGTGTTCTCGTTTCCCCCGCGACGGTCATCTCGAATTTCCCGGCGATGAGATTGGCGACCTGCTCATGGGGGTGGCTGTGCTCCGGCAGAACCGCCCCTTCTTTAACCTGCCAGTAGGAAAAGGTCATGTGCTCCGAATGGACGAACCGGGCGGTAAACCCGGGAACAATTTCTCTTGCCGGTATGTTTTCAAGATTGACGAAGGGCATGGTATGGGCCTCCAAATATGACTACTTGTCCTGCCGATTTTCTATCCGCTTATAATAGTTACAACTTTGTCTATGTCGTCTTTTGAGAGCATCTCGGTAGCGCAGAAGAGGAGGCAATCCTGAAATTCCGGATAATCACAGCCGAGTTTATAGCCGCCGATAATTCCTGCTTCCTTTAGTTTTTGATTTGTGGCGGCCGGATCGGGGCAGTGGACGGCGAATTCATTGTATACAGGGCCGGAAAACGCCGGTGAGAAGCCCGGTAACGCGAGCAGTCGGGAGCGCAGGTATTGGGCTTTTTGAACATTCAATTCGGCAATTGTCTTGAGATTTTTCCCCAGGCTGACCAAATAGACGGCGGCGGCCAGCGCGCAGAGGGCCTCATTAGTGCAGATGTTGGAGGTGGCCCGTTCCCTGCGGATATGCTGTTCCCGGGTCTGGAGGGTCAGGACGAAGCCCCGGTTTCCTTCCTTGTCCACCGTAGCCCCGGCGAGACGACCGGGGATTTTTCTGAGGAATTTATCGGAGCTAGCAAAGATGCCCAGATAGGGGCCGCCGTAATTCAGGGGATTGCCGAAGGCCTGACCTTCGCCGACGACAAAATCGGCTCCCAGTGCCCCGGCGGGCTTCAAAATGCCCAGTGAGGTTGCCTCCGTAAAGCCGGAAACGAGGAAGGCCCCTTGCTCGTGGGTCGCTGCCGCTACGGGGGCGATGTCTTCTATGACGCCGAAAAAATTGGGGCTCTGGATCAGGACCGCAGCGGTGTCTTTATCAACGGCCTGGCGGAGGATATCCATGTCCAACTGTCCCGTCGCCGCGAAAGGAATTTCGGTGACCTCATATCCGTTGGCCCAGGCGTAGGTTCGGACGACCTGGCGGAACTCGGGATGAACCGATTTTGCCACGACCAGCTGCTTGCGGTTCAGGGTCTTGGCGGCCAGGACCGCCGCTTCCGCCATCGCCGTGGCCCCGTCGTACATGGAGGCGTTGGCGACCTGCATCCCCGTCAGCCGGGCAATCATGGTCTGGTACTCGTAGATGGCCTGGAGGATGCCCTGGCTGATCTCGGCCTGATAGGGGGTGTAGGCGGTGTAGAACTCCGACCGGGAGATGATGTGTCCGACCACGGCAGGAATCCAGTGCCGGTATGCTCCGGCGCCCATGAGCGTCATCGCCGGGAGTTTATTCTTGCCGCTGAGATCTCCCATGAGATCGGCGAGTTCCATTTCCGAGACACCGGGGGGCAGCGCCAAGGCAGTTTTGAGAAGGAAACGGGCGGGGATGTCCGTAAAGAGGTCATCAAGGGAGGCAATCCCGATGGCCTCCCTGATCCGCTGCTCGTCTGCCGGGGTATGGGGAACATAGTCCATGGTCTTATCCCTTAAGCAATTGAATCGTCAGATATTCAGCAGCCCTGAAAGCCTGCCCCGTCTTGCCCGTATATTCCAATTTAGTGCTCCTCGGCGGCGATAAAGGCTTCGTATGCCGAAGCATCCAGCAGGGATTGCAGCTCTTCCGGTTGCGCCATCTTGAGCTTGGCGATCCAGCCTTTCCCGTAGGGATCATGGTTGATCAGTTCGGGGCTCTTTTCCAATTTCTGATTGGCCTCGCTGACTTCCCCGGTCACGGGAGAATAGACATCAGAGACGGACTTCACGGACTCCACAACGGCCACGGCCTCCAGCTGCTTTACCTGCTTGCCGATTTCCGGAAGCTCCACAAATACGATGTCCGTGAGCAACTCCTGGGCGTGATCGGTAATGCCGATAGTAACGGTTCCATCGCCGTTGTCTATGACCCACTCATGCTCCTTGGTGTATCTTCTGTCCGTCGGATTGACTTTTGACATAATCTTCTTCCTTTCGTCTCAGATAAATGTATTGAAAAAGACATACTGTTTTTCCTTTTTGTAGAAAGGCATGGATACAACCTGGGCGGCGGCAAAATGATTCCGGATCTGGATATCGAAGGTGGTTCCCGGCTTTGACAGCTCCACGGGAACGAAGGCCAGACCGATGGCCTTCTCAAGGGTGGGGGAATGGGTTCCCGAGGTGACAATGCCGACCTCCGTGCCGTCCTTGAAGACCTTGTAGCCATGCCGGGCGATTCCCCGTTCCCACATGGTAAAGCCGACAAGTTTCCGTTTCACTCCCTCGGAAAACTGTTTGGCCAAGGCATCCCGGCCGATAAAATCCTTCTCCAAATTGACGACCCATCCGTAAACGACCTCATAGGGCGTGATCGTTTCGTCCATATCATTGCCATGGAGCATCATCCCCGACTCGAGACGCAGGGTATCCCGCGCCCCCAGACCGATGGGTTTCAGACCATAATCAACTCCCGCCTGGAGGAGGCGGTCCCAGATCTCACCGATCCGGTCGTGAGGGGCGTAGATTTCAAAGCCGTCTTCCCCCGTGTAGCCGCTTCTTGAGACAAGGGCAGGAATATTGAGAACCTGCGTCTCGATGAAATGATAATACTTCAATGAATGAAGATTGGCGGGTACGACCTGTTGCAGGATGTTCTCTGACCGTGGCCCCTGGAGATCCAGCTTGCCTATAACAGCGGTTTCATCCGTTATTTCGACCTGGGGAAAGCCTTTTTCATCCTTTACCTGCAGAAGCCAGGCATAATCCCTTTCCTTCGTGGAGGCGTTGGTGACGAGGCGGTAGTGGTTCTCACCCAGGAGATAAACGGTCAGGTCGTCCATGATTCCCCCTTCCTCGGTGGCCAGGACGCTCAGCTTCATCTGCCCGATCTTTTGACCGTCAATATTCCGCGATAATACATGCTGTAAAAAATCAAACGCCCCTTTTCCTTTGACATCGATTTCACCCATATGGCAGATATCGAAAAGACCGGCGGCGCTACGCGTGGTTAGATGTTCCTCAATCACATTGGTGTACTGAACCGGCATGGCCCAGCCGCCGAAATCTATGATCCGGGCGCCCAAGGCGACATGGCGGTTATACAGAGGTGTTTTATTCATGGGAACCTCGCGAGTTTCTCTGCGACGCTGTCATTCATGAACGCCAGCGAAAAGGATTATTTTATGATACGGTGATGCAATTGCTAAAATATTATACACCATACCGCTACTACATCGAAGGCGGAATTTCAAGGCGAAAAAAATTGACTTTGACAGGTAAATCTTTTAAGGGTTGTCGTCACGAAAAGATTCATGATAATGAGTAATTCCGGTGTATTCAATGATTAAGTTCCAAGGCGTTCATAAATGGTTTAAAGACCTCCATGTCTTGAATGACGTCAATCTGCATGTGAAGCAGGGAGACGTTCTCGTTGTCTGCGGTCCTTCCGGTTCCGGCAAATCAACCCTGATCCGGGCGGTAAACAAGCTGGAGCCGATTCAAAAAGGCCGTATCATAGTGGACGGGAAAGATCTTTCTGATGCGAAGACCGACATCAATCAGTTGCGTGCGGAAATCGGGTTTGTCTTCCAGCAGTTCAACCTCTATCCCCACCTGACGGCCCTGAAAAATATTACCCTGGCGCCGATCAAGATACGTAAACTTTCCAGGCAGGAGGCAGAAGGGCAAGCGACGACCCTTTTAGAGCGGGTGGGGCTTGCAGACAAGCGGGACGCATATCCGGCTCAACTCTCCGGGGGGCAGCAACAACGGGTCGCCATCGCCCGGAGTCTGGCCATGAAGCCCAAAATAATGCTTTTTGATGAACCGACATCCGCCCTCGATCCTGAAATGATCGGTGAAGTCCTGCAGGTTATGCAGGGACTTGCCCATACGGGGATGACCCTGATGGTGGTCACCCATGAGATGGGATTTGCCCGGGAAGTGGCTGATCGCGTTGTCTTTATGGATTATGGTGTTATTCTTGAGGAGGCGACGCCGGAGGAGTTTTTCCGAAATCCCCGGCATGAGCGGGCGCAGCTCTTCCTGAAGGAAATTCTGTCACCGATGCACTAAATTGAGTAAAAATTTAACACGCGAAAAGGAGGAGAAGAGATGAAAAAAGGCGGGTTGATTCTATTGGCTGCGATTTTTGTGCTTGGGGTCGCCGGCGCATCCTGGGCGGGTGATACCTTTGTTGATGCCAAGAAAAAAGGCGTTCTGGTCTGTGGTGTGAAGGATTCGACAAAGCCATTTGGCTTTATTGATGAAAAAACGCGTTCTATCGTCGGCTACGATGTCGATTTCTGCAAGGCGATTGCCAAGAGGCTCGGTGTGAAGCTGGAATTGAAACCGGTGACTTCGTCAACCCGTATGCCCGATCTGGCTACGGGGAAGATCGACCTGATTGCGGCCACGATGACGAAGAATGAGGAACGGGCAAAACAGATCGATTTCAGCTACATGTACTTCTACACAGAGCAAAAGTTCCTGGCCAGGAAGGGGACGGTGAAGACTCTCGCTGACCTGGAGGGAAAGAAGATCGGAACTTCCAAGGGATCGACGTCGGAACAGAATGCCAAGAAGGCCATTCCAACAGCCACCATCCTGTCTTTTGACGATTATCCGCCCGCCTTTCTGGCCCTGCAACAGGGCAGAGTCGCTGCGGTAACTACGGATGAGTCAATTCTGGTAGGGCTCATGAATGCCACGAAAGATAAAAATAGTTATGAAATCCCCAATATCCCGATTTCAAAGGAACCCTATGGTCTGGGTATGCGCAAGGGGGACACGAATTTTGTGAATTTCGTCAACAAGACCATCCTGTCCATGGAAAAAAGCGGTGAAGCTGACAAGATCTACATGAAGTGGTTCCCTGGTAAGCGCCTTTTCAATATTACCGATAAGCAGTGAA
This sequence comes from Syntrophus sp. (in: bacteria), assembly GCA_025355725.1. Lineage (GTDB taxonomy): Bacteria > Desulfobacterota > Syntrophia > Syntrophales > UBA8958 > UBA8958. The sequence continues at coordinate 34,862 of JANXZC010000150.1, read as the reverse complement.
CAGGCAGGAATGATCTGCAAGCAGCAAGCACTGACCAATAAACGGGAGATCTCACTAATCCGTGTTTAATTACCAATTCGACTGGGCAGTCGTCACCTCCGGGCAGTACGCCCAATGGCTCCTTGCGGGGATGAAGGTGACTATAGAACTTTCGGTGGTGGCGATTGTCGGGTCTTTTATCCTGGGACTGATCATCGCCGTCATGAGGATGAGCAATGTCAAGCCAATCCTCTGGTTCGCCCACGCCTATCTCGAGTTTTTCCGGAACACGCCGCTCCTGGTCCAGATTTTCTTCTGGTACTTCGGTTCCTACAAAATCCTCCCCAAGGTGGTAAATGACTGGCTCAATACAACTAATTTTGAGTTCTCCGCCGCTGTCATTGCCCTGACCATCTACACCTCCGCCTTCATTGCCGAGGACATCCGCTCCGGCGTCCGTGCCATTCCCAAAGAACAGATGGAGGTGGCCCAGAGCTCCGGATTTTCTTACTTACGGTCCATGTACTACATTATTCTCCCCCAGGCGGTGAGACTGACGATTCCTCCCCTGATCAACCAATTCCTCAATCTGGCCAAGAACTCTTCCCTGGCCATGACCATCGGGGTCGCTGAGCTGACCTATCAGGCCCGGCAAGTGGAGAGCTATACCTTCAAGGGATTCGAGGCCTTCACGGCGGCGACCCTTGTTTACCTGATCCTTTCCATAGTTATTACCTGGATGGTGACGCTATACAACAAGCAGGTCTTGAATCCTCTGGGGGTGCGGTAGACGATGAATCCGGGCTTGGACTTCAGCGTAATATGGGATAATTTGACCCACTTCTTCATCGGCACCTATCCCAATGGCCCCATCGGGGGAATTATCCTGACCCTCTATCTGGCCTTTGTCGCCCTGATCCTGTCCTTTTTCGGAGGGTTGATCCTGGGCCTCCTGTGTGTTTCCTCCCACCGGTTGATCAGATATGCCACCCTGGCCGTAGTCAATACTATCCGGGGGATTCCGCTGCTCATGGTCATCTTCTGGATGTTCTATCTCCTCCCTGCCCTCCTGGGGGGGCATTCGGCCCCGGAAAACTGGACGGTTATTGCCGCATTGACCATATTTACTTCCGCTTACATGTCCCAGATTGTCCAGGCCGGCATCGACGGCATTCCGAAGGGTCAGACAGAAGCGGCCCTGTCGACCGGTCTTCATCCGTGGCAGTCCATGGTCTATGTCATCCTGCCCCAGGCCTTGCGGAACATGATTCCCTCGTTTGTGAACCAGTTTGTTTCCATGATCAAGGACACCTCCCTTGCTTTTATCGTCGGTGTGTCCGAGTTGACCCATGTGGCGACCCAGATCAGTAACCGGACGATGGTTTATCCGACGGAAATATTTTTCTTTGTCGCTTGTATCTACTTTGTGATCTGCTTTGCCTTTACCTCCCTGTCCCGCTGGCTGGAGACGCGTTTGGCCTGGCGCAAAGCTATATAGGTTCATAAAAAATGGGTTGACATAAAAAAGCGATCGCACTATAGTCCCCCCGCTCTGAGATAGGTTCTGATAGGAAATACCTCAGGTGACAAGCAGTATAGTCGCTCTTTACTGGGAGATCGTTCAATGGTAGGACAACGGACTCTGACTCCGTGAATCAAGGTTCAAATCCTTGTCTCCCAGCCAAATAAAATCAAGGGGTTAGCCGATGGACGGTTAACCCCTTTTTCTTTGCCTAGCCCTTTTATCCCGCTATAGTCCCGCTTTTGGAAATCCTATAACCTTTCTCAGACAAAAAAAGAATGGCAATCTGAAATCAAAAAGTCACTGCCGAAAAAAAAGCGAATAACTATTGACGCTACCGGCGGATGCCCTTATACCCGCCTCCCCGACAATAAACGTTTCAGTATTTCGAATATCCTTTTGAGTCCATGCACTCTTTGAAGCATATCTCATATGTGTATGTTCCCTGATTGTTTTCGTAATAACTGCATTTATAATCGCATGCAGCTTTGATTGATTCTGGGACTTTATTCCCCTCTTTGTCACGCCATGTGGCACATCCGGATAACATAACAATGACGGCAAGCAGCAGAAACATTTTTATGATTTGCATCGTCACTCGCTCCTTTATGTGAATTCGGCATAAATCACCAAGACTATAGATGCTTACGTATAATCTTTTCAACAAGATAGTCAATTATTTTTTGCCTCTCCGATAGTGCCCGAGACACCTGACCCGCTCAATCTCCATCTTTCATTGACACAGGAGGCCGATCTCCTTATAGTCACCTGCACAAGAGAGGTCTTTTTCACCCCATAAACAAACAGTCTAATTCAGGGAAAAGTACATGAAAAGAAAATCATTAATAATTATGAGAATAATTGGCTTTTGCATGCTATTGCTTGTTTTGTGGTTACCCGGTTCGGGGCTTGCCGGAGAGGTCGCCAGAGACGGACGTTTCATTGCTTACGATAACGGGACAGTATTGGACACGAGCACAAACCTGATGTGGGCGGCACGTGATAATGGGAGCGACATAACCTGGTCGAATGCTTTATCGTATTGTGATAATTATCGAGGGGGCGGCTATACCGACTGGCGTATGCCTACTCAGGATGAGCTGGCGGGGCTGTATAATAAGGATAAAACGTATAATGCTGACTGTGGTTACAGTATCCATTTAACGGCCTTGATTCATCTCACCTGTGCTTGGGCTTGGGCCTCCGATACACGTGATACAAAAGCCGCCATTCTTTATTTCGTCGATGGCTCTCGATATTGGGTACGCATGTTCTTCGACTGCCCTTACACCCGTGCCCTTCCGGTGCGTTCCGGCAAATAGAGGTCGTTTGGTTCTTTTGTCGGACGTAGAGCCGTTTACCCACCATCCTGCCACCTATAAAAAAGGGCGGATGCTCTCACACCCGCCCGGCGCTATTGTTAACAATGTCTATTGCTCGAACCACCTGTTTTCATGGCCAGTCTTAGTTACAAAGCCTATAGCTGTGCGTAGGGTTGTTTATAACCCTGTTGATGAAGATAATAATTCCTTATTTAAGATAGATTTCTTGCTGATTGCCCTATATTTAGGCATTAATAATGCTAATTATATTAGCAACATGCAAATATCCTTTAATTTCAGAACAATCCGTCAGACCTGTGAAAGAATCCTTCGTAACATTTTAAAAGGGAAATAATAATGGCTACTTGTAGGAATTAGAGATCGGGACTTCATATTGGCATTGGTGAGTAATGTCCACGATTGGGAGATCTTTCCCTCCTCCGTTATTCCCAGTCGAAGGGGGCCTGTTTTTCAAAGTCAGGCAGCAGGTTGCGCTCATCTACGTGCTGAATGAAGAGCTGTTCAAAACCGAGTTTCAGGGCGTAATTGACAACTTTTTCGTACTCTTTCCGGTAGAGCCGCCGGCTAAGAAGGGGGTGTTTTTTGGCCTGTGCCGCCGGGGTGTACTGGGACATGATGCTCAAGGGAACCTGTATTGACAGTTCCCGCCGAATCATCTCCAGGATGGCGAAACTATTGTCGGTCATGCCGGGAAGAACGAGATGCCGGATGAGTATTCCCCGCCTGGCGACGCCGTCTACAACTTCGAGGACATCCCCCACCTGCGCCGTCATTTCCCTGAGGGAAGCCATGGTGTGGACGGCATATTCTTTCACACCGGAGAACTGCCAGGCCAGATCATCGCGACCGTATTTCATGTCGGGGAGATAGATCTCCACCATGCCCGCAAGCAGTCTGATTACTTCCGGCGCTTCGTAGCCGCCGCAGTTGTAAATGAAGGGGATGGTCAATCCCTGACGGCGGGCGGATAACAGGGCTGCCATGATCAGGGGGGTCTGCGGGGTCGGGGTGACGGCGTCGATGTTGTGGCATCCCAGATCCTGGAGCCTCAGCATTACTTGGGCCAGCCCCTCCGGATCCATGCCCTGTCCGGTTGTCCGCCTACTGATCTGATGATTCTGGCAGTACAGGCAGCGGAGATTGCAGGAGGAAAAGAAGATCGTCCCGGCCCCGTTGGTTCCGGAGAGGGGCGGTTCTTCGCCGTGGTGGGGCATGGCGTCGCTGATGACTATTTCTGCGGTGAGTCCGCAAAAGCCCCTTTCTCCGGCGATCCGGTCGACGCGGCATTGCCTCGGGCACAGGACGCAGGGGGCCATCATACGTTTCAGGGCGTCTAACGCTTTGAGATTCCCTTGATGGTTTATTCCCATTGAATCCGGATTCACTTTACAAGGGCCTGACTACATCCTTGATCTTGCCGCTGGCCACGAGTTCCAGAAAGATTTCTCCGAGTGGTTCCGCCTTTGCGACGGCTTGTCGCCAGTTGGCGATTCTTGTTTCCGGATCATCAACGAAGGTTACAAAATCCTCCCGATCCGGCACCTTTCCTGAGGGCAGGGAAGAGATGAAATCTTCGGAAGGATAAACCAGGACAATGTTTTTCAAGTCGTCGGCGGGCGGTTTCCGGGAGGTAAGCCTCTTGTCGAGCCACCCGGGGATGAGGCGATCCTGGTGCAGAAACAGGAGGGTCAGATCGTTTTCCTTCGCCCCATAGTTTCCGGCAAGGTGATAATCGACGAGACCACCGTCCCGATAAATGCCTCGGGGGGCTCCAAAAATGTCCCGGACCCCGGCGATGATCAGGGGGATAGCGCCGGTGGCGACCAGTACGGATTTGAAGTTGGTCTTGTTCAGGGGAACACAGACGCCACGAAATTCCGGACCCAGTGTGAAGGCAGGGTGTTTGGGACCGCTGTAGAAAACCACCCGTTCGAAAAATGTGTAGAGCAGGGAGCGGCTCAGGGCGTTGCCGAGAAAGGAAAAGGCGAACCCCAGGCGCTGCAGGAAGATGTTCTCCGCAGCGGTCAGATTCTTTGCCCGGGCCGTGACGATGGCGAGACGATAGTCGCGGTGATTTAGGGCAAAGGGCAGGGCATCATTTTCGATGGTTTTATTAATAATGGCAGCTAAGGACTTGCGGATGGAGAGAGGCTTATCTGCCCGGGTGTAGGTCGTGGTGATGTACGACTCCATGAGTTGTCGGTAACTTTTTTCCGCTTCCGGCTGTATCCAGGCGGCAAACCGCCAAGCCCCTGCAGAGGCGCCGATCAGGGTCAGGGGCCGCAACCTGCCGAGGGCTTTCTCTTTGAGCAGGGTCAGATCGAAACCGCTGGCGATCAACCAACGGGGGCCTACCGCCGGTCCGGCATAGCCGGTAAAGGCATCCAAAGAAAAGCCGCCGTCACGGATTCGTTCGCAGGCATTTTCTCCTGCCTTGATGCAGAGACTGTCCATTCCTTTTGCTTAACCTCTCCTCAAATCACCTTGACACAAACCCTACGGTTTTGTAAAGTACCTCCGGTCATAGCAGCCCGCCGGGGATACGCAGGTATTGATCTGAGCCCGAAGGTGGGATTCATATGCAGACTTTGGCAGCTTTGTCAATGGGGAGCGGTAGAGAAATGACGATTCAATCCCAGATCCTCGGGATAGCACAGGCGGCAAAAAAGGCGGCAAGTACGTTGTGCAGACTGGCTGCGGAGGAGAAGAACCTGGCCCTCCGGGGAATGGGCGCCGCCCTCCTGAAGCATGGATCATTCCTGATGGAAGAAAATGCCCGGGATGTGGTCCTCGCGTCCGAGAAGGGTCTCTCTGCCGCCATGATCGACCGTCTGACCATCAAGGAAGCGACGATTCAGGCAATGGCGAAGGGATTCGAAGAAGTGGCGGCCCTGCCTGATCCCGTGGGTAAGGTCAGTTCCATGCAGCGCCGCCCCAATGGCCTGCTGGTAGGCCGCATGCGCATCCCTCTGGGGGTCATCGGCATCATCTATGAGTCTCGTCCCAACGTCACCGCCGACGCCGCCGCCCTCTGTATCAAATCGGGCAACGCCGTGATTCTCCGGGGGGGCTCGGAAGCTATCCATTCCAATCTGGCCATTGCGGGGATACTTCAGGAAACCCTGAAAAGAGGACCGATTCCCGAGACGGCCATCCAGCTTATCCCCATGACGGACCGAGAGGCCGTCTATGAACTGCTGCAGCTTGAGGAGTGGATCGATGTCATCATTCCCCGGGGGGGCGAGGAGCTGATCCGGGCCGTGGTCAGTCAGTCGAAAATTCCCGTAATCAAGCATTACAAGGGCGTCTGCCATATTTTTGTCGATGAGAACGCCGATCTGGACATGGCTCTGAAGATATGCGTGAATGCAAAGGTGCAGCGCCCCGGGGTCTGTAATGCCATGGAGACCCTCCTTGTCCACCAGGCGATAGCCGCCCGGTTCCTTCCCCTTATGGCTGAAAAATACGGAGATGCGGGTGTGACGTTAAGGGGATGCCCTCAGGCGCGGGCGATTCTTCCCGATATTGACCCCGCAACGGAGCAGGACTGGCACGAGGAATACCTTAACCTGGTTCTTTCCATTCGCGTTGTGGAAGGATTGGACGCGGCGATGGACCATATCGGAAAGTATGGCTCTCTGCATACGGAGGCCATCATTACGGAAAGCTACGCTCATGCCCAGAGATTTCTCAACGAGGTTCAGTCTTCAACGGTGCTTGTGAACGCCTCCACGCGATTCAGCGACGGGTTTGAGCTGGGTCTTGGCGCGGAGATCGGTATCAGTACCACCAAGCTGCACGCCTATGGCCCGATGGGACTGGAAGAACTAACGACATCCAAATTTATCATTTACGGCAATGGACAGGTGAGAACATGAAATGGGGACTACTTGGCGGGACCTTCGATCCTATCCATATCGGCCATCTGCGTTGCGCCGAGGAAATTCTGGAGATGTTTGATCTCAACCGGATCATTTTTATCCCCGCTTCCCGGCCGCCGCATAAAATCGAGGGCGAAATCACATCTTTTTACCACCGGGAACAAATGGTCAGGCTGGCAATCGAAAACAATCCTTCCTTTTCCTTTTCCGATGCGGAAAACAAAAGGGAAGGGAAATCTTATTCCGTAGAGACCGTTGAGTTTATCCTCAAAAAGTATCTGCAAAACCTGGAGCTGTACTTCATCGTTGGTCAGGATGCCTTTCATGCCATTACGACCTGGAAGGACTGGGAGAAGCTCCTGCAACTCTGCAATTTTGTCGTCATGACCAGACCGGGATACGAAAACAAAGGTCTGGAAGGTATTCTGCCTTCCGAATTTGCCTCCCAATTCCACTATGAATCCCAGGGAAACGGCTTCCGGGGGCCGATGGGATATTCCATTTATTTTCGGGAGGTGACCTTTCTGGATATTGCTTCGAGCCGGATACGGAACCGGGTTCGGGACGGTAAATCCGTTACCTATCTGACCACGGAGCCCGTGCGCCATTACATTGTCAATAACGGCCTGTACCGGAACATCTAATCCCGGTTACAAGTCAAAGATGAAATCAAGGCGGCAAGGAAGAGGCTTTCGCAGGCGTATATGGAAATACGTCGAGGAGCCGATGACGAAGCCAACGTAGATAGCGCTTTGAGTTGGAATTGGAATAGACATACGGGTTAGAAAGGATAATGATATGCGCACCCCGACCTATGGCATTTTTTCGGGAACTCTGTCCCTGCTTCTGTTCCTGTCTTTCCCTTTTACCCTGCATGCCTTCCGCTGTGGAGATGGATTGGTGAGCGTCGGGGACTCGAAAGGCAGGGTTATGATCGAATGTGGTAAGCCCACACTCAAGGAAAAGGTGGGGGACAAGGAGACCCGTAAGAAAGGAACAGGGACAAAAACGAAGGGCGTCAAGTCTTCCAAAACCGTGGAGCAGTGGACCTATAATTGTGGGAAGGACGATTTTATTTACATCCTGACCTTCGAAGGGGGAAAGCTGGTCAAGGAAGCAACGGATGGCCGCGGCCGCGGCGCCTCGGAATGTAAGGGCCGCTGATCAGTAAAACAACCAGATCGCATCGAGAAAGAAAAAGACCCAGCCCGCCACAGTGACAAGTCCCAGGTGCCAGAGTGGCTTTTTCTTCGTCAGGGCAGCCACGGAGGAGAGCATGATGGAAATCTGAAGGAATATGAGGCTGTACCCGAAGTTTCCTGCCTGGCTCTGAGCCGTCACTCTGCTTTTTGCCAAGGCATCCCCCTCGGCCTTGATCTCTTCCTTTTCCTTGTCGTACTGCTTGATCTTATTTTCGTAACCGGCAATTACCTTCTGGTATTGCTCGCGGACATCCATGGGCAGCTTCCCCCGCTGGGCAAGGATCTCCAGTTCCAGCTTCTGTTTTTGAATCTCGTAGATATAAGATTTAATGCTCTTAGCCTGATAATAGGACCACTTATTGGTTTCCTGACCCTGGTCCAGAACGGCACGGGATGAATATTTGCCCACATACAGGGTGGTGACCGCCGCCAATACCGCCATTAGGGCCGTTGTCAGTGCCACCCAGGTCATCCATTTTTCTTTTTTATCATCCGACATGTCCCGACTTCCATGAGGTGTTTTTTTATAATTATTATAGGTCTTTCAGATCTTTGGTTATCTTCAATCTGCCCTCTTTGATCAAGGCGCTTTTGCTTTCTTCCATCCATGACTGTGTCACTTCGCTTCTTTTTAGATCCAGATACACCTTCTTGAGTTGCTCCTTCTGTCCCGGCTGGATCTGCCTGTCCGACTGCGCCCTTTCCCGGAACTCAATCAGGAAATAGTCACCGTTTATGAAGATAACCTCTTCCCCATAAGGTTTTTTCGCTGAGAGCTGGAATAGTATTTTCATGATCAGGGAAGACGTCCCGATCTTCGGGGCCGGGGTAGTGGGGAGAAAAAATCCCGTCTCCTCTAATTTAAGATTCTTTTCTTTTCCGATAATCTGCAGCTTATCCCCTTTCTTGAGGCGGGCAAGGAGCACGTCCGCCTCCTGTTTGGCAAGGCGGCTGCCTTCCTGCGCCGAATAACGTTGGCGTACCTCTTTTTCGATGATCTTGAGCTCCGGCGTATACGCCGCCTTTTTTGCTGCTGCCTTGAGGAGATAGTAGCCGCTTTCAGAGGCGATTACATTGCTGAGTTCGTCTTTCTGAAGAGAAAAGACTGTCTTTGCAAAATCCGGTATCTGCCGAAAGGCTTCGGGAGGGTTTTTAAAGGTGAAAAGTTCTGTTCCTGTGACCGGCAGGCGATGGGTGGCGGCGTAGGCGTCGAAATTCTCCTGCTGATAAATCGTATCGCGAGCCTTTTTTGCTTCCTCGTAGGCGAGCCTCATTGCCCGGGAATGCTTAAGTTCAGAGACTATCTCATCCCTTACGCTGCTAAGGGGAAGCGTTTTTCCCGCCTTTGTCCACTGCTGCTTGTGGCTGTTGTAGAAATCGGCAATTTCTTCTTCCGGGACAGTTACCTTGGCCGTGAAATCCCTGGCTGGGAAAAACAGGTATTTGACCTGAATCTGTTCGGGAGAGCGAAAATCGCCGCTATGTTCTTTCAGGTATTTTTCCAGATCTGACGTTGACGCCTGGACTTTACCCTCAAAATCAAGGCCCCTCAGGCGCACGAAAGAGACGTTGATTTTTTCGGTCTGGGCCTCATAAAAGCTGTTTACCTCCTCCTCGGAAACATGGACGCCGTCCTGTAGAAGATCTTCCAGCTTCATGATCAGGAGTGATTTCCGCTGCTCATTTTCGAAATCTTCCGGCGTAATCTTGTTGTAACGAAGCATCTGCTGGTACAGGCGATCATCGAAGACGCCATTTCTCTGAAATGTCGGCAGGGAAGATATGAACCCCCTGACTTCTTCGTCGGTGACCTTGACCTTCAGGTCCTGGGCCTTTTTCGTCAGAATAGCCTGATAAACCAGTTTGTCGAGGGCCTGCTGCTTCAGATTTAGGGTCTTCAACATATCTTCTGTAAGGCGACCGCCGGAGCGGCGATTGTATAAATCGATCAGATTGCGGTATTCCTTCTCATATTCCTGATAGGTGATGACCTTGCCGTCAACGGTCGCGATGGCATCCGCCTTCTGTCGTCCCGTCATGGAACCGAAGTAGAAGACGAAGACGATGATAATGATGCCAAGGAGGACCTTCATGATCCAGTTTCGCGCATGTTTTCTCATTAACTCAAGCATACCGTTCCCCTTATAGGTGCCTTTTTTGAAGGGTCGTTGATATTATAGTCCCACGGAAAATGCAATCACCTTTTTAAAAAGGCATTGCTTAGGCGCAAGAAATAGGCTATAGGTCAATGCTAAGTGATTGTCGTAAGAGCTTAGGTGCTTATATTTATTGAGAAAATACAGGAGGCAGAAGCGTGCTGTTTGATTGGATTTTAGGAAAATTTTCCAGTGACCTGGCCATCGACCTTGGGACGGCCAATACCCTCGTTTACGTAAAGGGCAAAGGAATTGTTTTGAGTGAACCGTCCGTGGTGGCTGTGCACATGGATTCAAAAGGGGTCAAAAGGGTTCTGGCTGTTGGATCCGAAGCAAAGAAGATGCTGGGAAGAACCCCGGGAAACATCATGGCCATCCGCCCCATGCGGGACGGAGTCATCGCGGATTTTGATATTACCGAGGCGATGCTCAGACATTTCATCCTCAGCGTTCATAACCGCAGGACGCTGGTGCGGCCAAGAATAATAGTGTCCGTGCCATCGGGCATCACCCAGGTGGAAAGAAGGGCGGTCCGTGAAACCGTTGAATCCGCCGGGGCGCGGGAGATTTATCTCATCGAGGAGCCCATGGCCGCAGCCATCGGGGCTGGACTCCCGATCACGGAACCAACGAGTTCCATGGTTGTTGACATCGGCGGAGGTACGACGGAAGTAGCCGTCATTTCTCTTTCGGGCATTGTCTACGCAAAATCTCTGCGCATCGCCGGCGACAAGATTGACGAAGAAATTGTCCAGTACATGAAAAGAAAGTACAGCCTTCTTATTGGCGAGCGAACCGGGGAAATAATCAAAATGACCATCGGCTGCGCCTATCCGGATAAGGAAATCCGCACCGTCGAAGTGAAGGGCCGGGATCTGATTTCAGGGATTCCCAAAATTATTGAAATCAATTCGGAAGAGGTTCGCGAAGCAATAACGGAACCGATCAGCCTGATTATTGACACTATAAAAAATTGTCTGGAAAATGCTCCGCCGGAACTGGCCGGGGATATCGTGGATCGAGGCATCATGCTTACGGGCGGCGGCGCCCTGCTGAGAAACCTGGATGTCCTGATCCGGGAAGAAACAGGTCTTCCCGTAACCATTGCTGACGACCCGCTGTCAACTGTTGCCAGAGGGGCGGGAATGGCCCTCGATCAGTTGGATGTTTTGAAGGAAGTCACCCTTCAGGTGTGACAGCTCCGCTATAACCTCATAAACACAAAGGGGAAAGATTATGAGCCTTGGAGGGTACGGCGCCGTGAGGCTTACTTTCTTTTTAAGCGCTTTCATAGTCGTCTTGCAAAAGTTCTCTGTGACTGGACAGGTATGCCGGTTGTTCATGTGATTTGAGAATCACCAGAAATATGTCGATTCCAAAAAAATACCGGCCGATTGCCATCGTCGTCCTAGTTATCGTCTTCTCCATCATTCTCCTGTTTTTGAGCACGAAAATGCCTTCGGATACGAGTTATCCGAGAAGATTCATCCTCGATGTGGTGGCGCCTATCGAACGTCTGATCAGAATTCCCCTGGATGAAACCATTACTGTTTGGAACCGTTATCTCTTTTTAGTCGGGCTGGGAGAAGAAAACAGGCGGTTGAAAAGGGAGAACGACCAGTTGAAGAATCAGTTGCTCCTGCACCAGGAAGGGTATCTTGAGGGGCTGCGCCTGCAAAAACTGCTTACCATGAAAGATCAGAGCGACTATGTATCCATGACCGCAAGGGTTATCGGGATGGACCAGAAATCACTGATCAAGACGATTCTCATCAACAAGGGAACCTCCCATGGCATCAGGAATGGTTTGCCGGTCATTAACGAGCAAGGGGTTCTCGGAAGGATTATAGAAACATCATGGCATGTCTCGCGTGTACTACTGATCAGCGATGGCAATAGTAATATCGACGCCTTAGTGCAGGGAACCCGTGTCCAGGGGATGTTACAGGGTTCCGGGGCGATGCGCTGCATGCTGAAATACATTGCCAAGACGGAGGAGGTCAAGACGGGAGATCTGGTGGTATCTTCGGGGATGACGGAGATTTTCCCCAAAGGATTGCTGCTGGGAACCGTAATCCGGGCGGACAAGAAGGATTCTGGTCTCTTCCAGCGGATCGAGGTGGTTCCGGCGGTGGATTTCACCAGATTGGAAGAAGTGATGGTCTTGATGGTAGCGGAGAAAAAGAAAAAATGACGGCTTCGTAAAAAGATCCGGATGCTGCGTTGCGCTGCATCCTTCGTCCCTGCGGCGTACGACAAGTACGCCTCAGTCCTCAGGCTTGGCGCGCCTTGCCTGCGGATCTTTTTACGAAGCCGTTAATTATGTCCTAATTTCCGTTTTTTTGAAGGTTTAAAAAATGAATTTTTACGTTTTCGTTCCCTGGTTTCTCCTGATGCTCGTTGTCTTTCAGCACGCTGTTTTAGGGACGATTTTTTTTCACTCGATTGCCGTCGAGATCTCCCTCGTCATGGTCATCTATGCGGGCTTGCGTATGGCTGTTCTCAGGGGAAGTATCCTGTCGCTGATTCTCGGTTTGATGATGGATTGCATAACCGGCGTCTGCTCGGGTTTCTACGCCCTCATCTATACCTCTATTTTCCTCATGGTCTATCTCGTATCATTGCATGTATATGCGAAAAGTACCCCCTTTGTTATCCTCTTCACGTTGTGTTGTGGTTTTATCGAGGGGATATGGTTACTGGTTTTAAACCAGATAATCTATGGAACAAATATCTTTTCTGATCTGGTCTTGTATTTTATACCCCAGTTGGTTATCGTAAGTTTGATAAGCCCGTTTCTCTTTAAGTTTTTCCACCGGATAGGTTGGCTCCATGATGGGTATGTTCGGTCGTCTTAACGGCCATGATACGGCGGATTTCCGGAAACGTTTTCAGCGTCTTTTTGTCATTGTTCTGATCGCCATAGCCATTCTGACCCTCAGGCTGGCCTATCTCCAGGTGTTCAAGGGTGATGAATACAAATTACGCTCGGAAAACAATTCTGTACGCCTGAGAAAGATTGCACCCCTGCGGGGATTGATTATGGACACCAACCGGCAGGTCATCGTGGGTAATCAAGCAGCCTTCGATCTGGTCTATGTGCCGAGCCGTGTCGTTGATATCCAGCGCATCATAGAGCAAGTGGAGGCCTTTTATGAAAAAAGGGGGCTATCACTGAACAATGATTCCCAGCTTACGGGGAAAACCAGGCCTTTTATGCCGGTCAGGCTCGAAAAGAACATTACCATGGCGAAATTGGCTTATGTAGAAACCCATGCCCTCGATCTGCCGGGCGTTGTTGTGGAAGTGGCGCCGGTGAGGAAGTATTCTGGGGGGGAGATGATGTCTCATGTCATCGGATATACAGGAGAAATAAGCAAGGAGGAACTGGAAAAACGTGATGACGATGAGATGGGTCCGGGAGACATTATCGGGAAATCAGGAATAGAGAAGTTTCTCAATGAATATCTTGCCGGTAAAAGTGGCGCTGAACAGGTGGAAGTCAATGTTACCGGTAAAGTGGTTAAGGCACTGGGTCACATTGCCCCCCTTTCAGGACACAATGTCGTGCTGACGATTGATTTTGAACTTCAGAAGGCGGCTTGGGAGGCCCTGGATGGCAAACGCGGGACCGCCGTTGTCATGGACCCACGGGACGGATCCATCCTGGCCCTCGTCAGCACTCCCTCTTTTGATCCCAACCTTTTTAACTCCGGAATCTCCAAGCGGGATTGGGATAGACTGTCTAAAGATCCCCTGTATCCCATGGAAAACAGGGCCGTATCTGGTCAGTATCCCCCCGGATCGACATATAAAGTGGTGGTCGCGGCGGCGGCCCTTGCCGAAGGTCTGATTACTCCGGACACGCGATTCTTCTGCAACGGATCTTTTGAGCTGGGGAACAGGTCCTTTCGCTGCTGGCAGCGGCATGGCCACGGCTGGGTGGATCTCCACCGGGCCCTGGTGGAGTCCTGCGACGTCTATTTTTATAATATCGGGAAAATGCTGGGCGTTGACAAATTGGCTGAATACGCCCGGAGTTTCGGGTTCGGTGAGCTCAGCGGCATTGATTTGCCAAGGGAAAAACCGGGGCTGGTTCCCTCCAAGGCATGGAAACTGGCGAAACGGAAGGAACCTTGGCAGTTAGGGGAGACCATCTCCGTTTCTATTGGACAGGGCTACAATCTGGTAACCCCCGTTCAGCTCGCCAACGCCTTTAGCGCCTTGGCCAATGGCGGCGCCCTCTGGCGCCCCCGAATCGTCAAGCAGATCGAGGCGTCAGACGGCAGAATTGTCAAAGTGTTCCCGCCGGAAAAGAAAAGTGTCCTTCCGGTTTCTCCAGAATATATTGAAATGATAAGACAGGGCCTCTGGGGGGTGGTAAATGAAAAAGGGGGCACCGGTAGCGCCCTGCGCAGACCCGAGGCCGATGTGGCGGGAAAGACGGGAACCTCACAGGTCGTGGGATTGCCTCAAGGTGAAGCGGCTCGCAGGGCGAAGATTCTCTCCGGGCGATTCAAGGATCATGCCCTTTTTGCCTGTTTTGCCCCCTATAAACATCCGGAAATTGCCGTTGCCGTGATCGTCGAGCACGCCGGCGGTGGCGGCGCTGTTGCCGCCCCGGTAGCAAGACAGATTGTCGACGCCTACTTCCATCTCAAAGCCAGCCGGGCGGCGCCGAAGGCGCCCGTTGCGCAAAATGTCGTCATTGAGCGAGCAGGGCAATGAAATTTGATAGACAGTTGCTGATTAATTTCGATTGGCCCCTCTTGGGTATTGTTCTGACAATATGCCTCATCGGGGTAATGAACATATACAGTACCGGGTTCAGCCTCACCGCGGCGAAGGCCCCCCTTTATCTGAAGCAGATCCAGTGGATAATACTGGGGCTGCTCTTTATGCTGATCACCCTTTCCATTGATCACCGAATTCTTGTTCAATACGCTTATGTTATCCATGGCGTTGCCATCGTTTCGCTAATCTTTGTGATTTTTTATGGATATACGAGCCACGGCTCCCAGCGCTGGCTTGCCTTTGGAGGATTCTCCTTTCAGCCCTCGGAATTGATCAAGCTGACCCTTATCCTTGCCCTGGCAAGATATTTCAGCGATCACGGAACCCAAAGCCGCTACAGTATCAAAGATCTCTTGACGCCCATTTTCATTCTTCTGGTTCCCTTTGTACTCGTTGTCCGCCAGCCCGATCTGGGAACAGCCTTGATGTTGCTGATTATTTTTATCTCCATGATCCTTTTCGTGGGGATCAGGATCAAGGATCTGCTCATTGCCGGATCCGCAGGGCTGCTCCTGGTGCCTCTGGCCTGGTTTTTTTTCAAGGATTACCAGAAAGAGCGGATACTGACGTTTTTCGATCCGGAGCGGGATCCCCTCGGTTCCGGGTATCATATCATTCAGTCGATGATCGCCATCGGCTCTGGGGGATTTCTTGGGAAGGGCTTTTTGAAGGGGACGCAGACACAGTTGAAATTCCTTCCGGAGCAGCAAACGGATTTTGTCTTTTCCGTTTTTGCTGAGGAATGGGGCTTTATCGGGGGTGTTGTCTTAATGATCCTGTTTCTTTCCCTGATCCTGTGGGGTTTTAAAATTGCCCAGTATTCAAGAGACTTGTCGGGAACCCTGATTGCGTACGGGATTACCATCATGATTTTTTGGGGTGTCTTTATCAATATCGGCATGGTCCTTGGCATCCTCCCCGTCGTGGGCATACCATTGCCATTTTTAAGCTACGGCGGTTCATCCGTGGTGGTGCTGATGATGGGCATCGGCCTGCTGATTAATATCAGCATGAGGCGATTTGTCATGCAGCCGTAATGTCTGGTGAGCCTTTTTTACCAAAAAAGGCTTGACAAGCGGAAAGAGTTATGATTAGTAGTCCGCGCTTTTGGCAATGGAGGTTCAGGTTTTGTATTTCTACTCACATAACCGTTGTCTTGATGTAAGGGAACTGGTCGTAAATACTATATATTGACGGACGAGCCGGGTGGACGAGGGACCCTCTTCACTCGGTTTTTTTTTGAAAAGTAATGATAAGCGAGAGGTACAAAAGTGGTTGATATTAATCTTACTTTGTTTGTGCAGATGGCCAACTTCCTTCTGCTCATCGTGATCTTGAACTACCTGCTCTATAAACCGATTCTTGCCATCCTCGATAAGAGAAAGAGGCGCCTCGATGAATCCGAGGGAGAAATCAAGCGCCTCAATGAAACCGTCGAGCAGAAGGCGGCAGAGTATGAAGAAAAGCTCCGCCTGGCCAAGCAGGATGCCTTGGGAAAGAAGAATGAGATCCTCAAGGAAGCAGCGGATAGCGCCAAGGCAATCATTGATGAGCGGCGGAGCAAGATTCCGGCGATGCTGGCGGAGTTTCAGGGGAAGGTAGGGCAGGAAGTGGATGCCGCAAGGCGTATCCTGAAAGATCAGTCCCAGAAAATATCGGCGGAGATCGCTGAAAAGGTGTTGGGAAGGAGTCTCCAATGAAAAATTGTTTTCAGCAGCAACTGATCAAGTCTGCCCTGTTTGCCGGGTTGATGGTCATGGTAACGGGGACTTTGGTCTATGCATCAGGGGGCGGTGAGGCAGCCGATCACGGCGCCGTTATGAAGGATTTTGGCTACCGGGTGCTGAACTTTGCCATTCTCGCCGGATTCCTCTGGTGGATGTCGGCCAAGAAGATAAAGGAGTTTTTTGTCGGCCGGCGTGCGGACATCAAGACGTCCCTGGATCAGGCGCTGGTGGCGAAGGAAGATGCGGAGAAGAAATTCAAGGAATACGCCGCTAAACTGGAAAAGGCTACGGAAGAGATTGATGGTATTGCCGAGATGATCAAGGTCCAGGGAATGGCGGAAAAAGAGAAGCTGATTGAGGAGGCCAAAAAGGCTGCCGTCAAGATCGAAGAAGATACGAAGGTACGGATGGAGCAGGAATTCAGCAACGCCAGAAACCAGTTACGGGCCGAGGCGGCACAACTCTCGGTGCAGATGGCCGAGGAACTCCTTAAAAGAAATATTACGATTACAGATCATGAACACATGGTCAAAGACTACTTAGATAAGGTGGTGATAAAACATTGATCGGAAGCACGATTGCGAAACGATACGCCCGCGCGTTTTATGAAATTGCGGCTGAGGAAAGCCAGCTTGAGAAGTATTACAAAGAGTTGAACAGCTTTTCCGCCATTATCAATGACAATAAGGACCTCAAGGACTTTCTGGCCAATCCGGTTTTTGATCAGAACGAAAAGAAGTCCGTCGTCGAAAGCATCCTGGAGAAAACGGATATTTCCAGAATAACTGCTAATTTTTTGAAGCTCCTCACGGATAAACAAAGAATCGTCGTTCTTTCCGACATTGTCGATTGTTACCGGGAGTTGATGGACGAAGCCTTGAAAACGGTTCGGGCCAGTGTAAAAACGGCTTTCCCGCTATCGACCGAGTTGATCCAGAAGCTTCAGCAGGGTCTTGAAACCCAAACCCAAAAAAAGGTCGAAATGACCGTTATCGAAGAACCCTCTCTACTTGGCGGTGTCGTCGTCAGGGTGGGGGATACCGTATATGACAACAGTATTAGAACCCAACTGAACAATATAAAGAATCTCTTAGGGGAGGAGATGTAGCGCATGGATACAATCAGGGCAGAAGAAATAAGTCAAATCATATCCAAACAGATCAAAGACTATGAGAAGAAGCTGGACATCAGCGAAACCGGTACGGTACTTTCCGTCGGTGACGGTATCGCCAGAATTTACGGCGTCCAGAACGCCATGGCCATGGAGTTGCTGGAGTTTCCGGGCGGTATTCTCGGCATGGTTCTCAACCTGGAAAGAGACAACGTCGGTGTCGCCGTTCTCGGCGAGGTAACCCACATCAAAGAGGGCGACATTGTCAAAAGAACGGGTCGGATTGCGCAGGTGCCGGTTGGAGAAGCCGTCTTGGGACGGGTAATCGACGGGACAGGCGCTCCTATCGACGGTAAAGGACCCATTGAGACGACTGAGTTCCGCAGAATCGAGATGGTCGCCCCCGGCGTTATTCAACGACAGGCGGTCAATCAGCCCATGTACACAGGTCTGAAGGCCATCGACGCCATGACGCCTATTGGCAGAGGGCAGCGCGAACTGGTCATCGGCGACCGCCAGATCGGCAAGACGGCCATCTGTATCGACGCCATCATTCGCCAGAAGGAAACGGGCCTCAAATGCATTTATGTGGCCATCGGACAGAAGAAGTCAACCGTTGCCCAGGTGGTCGAGAACCTGAAGAAGCATGACGCCATGTCATACACCTGTGTCGTTTCGGCCTGCGCCAGTGACCCGGCGACCCTTCAGTATGTTGCCGCTTTTGCCGGTTGCAGTATCGGGGAATATTTCCGGGATCGTGGTCAGGACGCCTTGATCATTTATGACGATCTCTCCAAGCAGGCCGTCGCCTATCGGCAGATTTCGCTGCTCCTGAGAAGGCCTCCCGGACGCGAGGCTTACCCCGGCGACATTTTCTATAACCATTCACGCCTCCTCGAAAGAGCGGCCCGGGTCAGCGAGGACCTCGGCAGCGGTTCCCTGACGGCCTTGCCCATCATCGAGACCCAGGCGGGTGACGTTTCGGCGTATATTCCAACCAACGTTATTTCCATTACGGACGGCCAGGTCTATCTGGAGCCGTCTCTTTTCTTCTCCGGCGTCCGTCCGGCGATTAACGTCGGTCTCTCCGTTTCCCGCGTCGGCGGGGCCGCTCAGGTAAAGGCCATGAAGCAGGTGGCGGGAACCCTGAAACTCGACCTTGCCCAGTACCGTGAACTGGCAGCCTTTGCCTCCTTCGGAAGCGACTTGGACAAGGCGACCCAGGCCCAGCTTGAAAGGGGAATCCGCTTGGTGGAACTCCTCAAGCAGCCCCAGTTCCAGCCCATGTCGCTGGGAGAGGAAGTGGCGATCCTGTTTGCAGGGACAAAGGGGTTCCTCGATAAGTATCCCGTTGAGAAGATCAAGGATTACGAACTGCAGCTTCTTTCGTTCGTGAAGAACAAGTATGCCGATATTCTCAAGGAGATCGATGAGAAGATGATCATCAGTCCCGAACTTGAAAGTAAGATGAAAGAAGCCTTCACGGAGTTTGATGCCGTATTTGCCGGCTGAAAAACTCTGGAGACAGCAAAATATTAAGTCGATTTAAAAAAAGGGAGTAAGAGTTAATGGCCGCACTTAAGGACATTAAGAGACAAATAGGAGGCGTTCAAAAGACAAAGCAGATCACGAGCGCCATGAATATGGTGGCGGCCTCCAAGTTTAGAACCGCGCAAATGCGGATGGATTATTTCCGTCCCTATGCGGGCAAATTCATGGAGGTCCTCAACAGTTTGGCCCTGCGGGTGGACGCAAGTTCTCACCCGCTGCTGGCGGTCAGACCGCCCAAGAAACTCCGGGTGATCTGTATGACCTCGGATCGGGGGCTGTGTGGCGGTTTTAATACCAACCTGATCAAGGCAACGGAGCGTTTCCTGAAGGAAAAGCAGGGGGAAGGCAAGGATGTAACCCTTGTCCCCGTTGGCCGTAAAGGACGCGATTATTTCAGAAAAAAGACGAAAATCATCAATGACCGCGTCGATGTGTTTAAAATATTCGATATGAGTCTCGCCGTTGAGATTTCCAATGATATTATCCCTTCCTTCCTTAAGGAAGAGTATGATGAATTGTATCTCGTCTATAACGAATTTAAAAATGTCTCTATCCATCGTCCGGTTGTGGTAAGGCTTTTTCCCCTTCCCTCCATAGGACAGGAGGAAGCGACGGATCCGGAAAAACGCATCGATTATATCTACGAACCTTCAGATGAAGTCCTGCTGGACAGGATACTTCCCATGTATGTGCGGGTCCTGATTTACCGAGCCCTCCTGGAGACATACGCCGGAGAAAACGGGGCGAGGATGGCGGCTATGGACAATGCCACCCGTAACTGTGAAGAATTGATCGGTTCGTTGTCACTACAGTACAACAAGGCCAGGCAAGGGGCGATTACGGCAGAACTGATGGACATCGTCGGCGGCACGGAGGCCTTGTCAAAAGGATAGTAACATTAACCACTTTTTGAAGGAGATGGGTATGAATATAGGAAAGATTGTGCAGGTAATTGGGCCGGTCATCGATGTTGAGTTTGAGGAAGGTAAGCTTCCCTATATCCTGAACTCAATCCTCATAACCAACCCGACTATCAATGACGAAGAAGACAACTTGGTTGTTGAGGTAGCCCAGCATCTAGGTGATAATGTTGTTCGCTGCATCGCCATGGACATTACCGATGGTCTGGTCCGGGGTATGACGGCTAAGGACACCGGGGCCCCCATTATGGTTCCCGTCGGCAAGGAATGCCTGGGGCGGATTCTCAACGTCGTGGGTCGGCCCGTGGATGGTCTGGGTCCCATTGATGCTAAAACTATGATGCCGATTCACCGTGATGCCCCTACATTCCTCGAACAGAATACATCGGTTCACGTGCTCGAAACAGGCGTCAAGGTTATTGATCTCCTCGTACCTTTTCCCAGGGGCGGCAAAATGGGTATGTTCGGCGGTGCCGGGGTGGGCAAGACCGTCGTCATGATGGAGATGATCCATAACATCGCCATGCACCACGGCGGTATTTCCGTGTTTGCCGGTGTGGGTGAGCGGACCCGGGAAGGAAACGACCTTTACATGGAAATGAAGCAGTCCGGCGTCATCAAGCAGGCCGCCCTGATCTACGGCCAGATGACCGAGCCTCCGGGAGCGAGATCGAGAGTAGCCCTCACGGCTTTGGCCGCGGCGGAATACTTCCGGGATATAGAAGGACAGGATGTGCTTCTTTTCGTTGACAATATCTTCCGTTTCACCCAGGCAGGCTCCGAGGTTTCGGCCCTCTTGGGAAGAATGCCCTCCGCCGTCGGTTACCAGCCGACATTGGCCACAGACCTTGGCGGGCTTCAGGAACGGATTACCTCGACTAATAAGGGATCCATTACGGCAGTCCAGTGCGTGTATGTTCCCGCAGACGACTTGACCGACCCGGCGCCGGCTACAACCTTTGCCCATCTCGACGGGACCGTCGTTTTGTCCAGACCCATTGCCGAGCTTGGTATTTATCCCGCGGTGGACCCCCTTGATTCAACATCGCGGATTCTTGATCCGAATGTTGTCGGGTTGGAGCATTACTCCGTTGCCCGTCTGGTTCAGGTGACCCTGCAAAAATACAAGGATCTCCAGGATATTATCGCGATTCTGGGTATGGATGAGCTCTCCGAAGAAGATAAACTGACCGTCAGCCGGGCTCGTAAGATCCAGCGCTTCCTGTCCCAGCCCTTCTTCGTCGCTGCCCAATTTACCGGCACCGACGGGAAATTCGTATCCGTCCCGGATACGGTGCGGGCCTTCAGGGAAATCCTCGATGGTAAACATGACGATCTTCCGGAGCAGGCCTTCTACATGGTTGGCGGTATCGAGGAAGTTATTGAAAAGGCGAAGAGGCTGTCAGAATAGCCGGAGGATTGCACATGGCTGATGAATTGATGTTGGAAATTGTCACCCCGGAGAGACTTGCCTTCAGCGGCAAGGTGGAAGAGGTGACCGTACCGGGGAGTGAAGGAGAATTCGGTGTCCTGAGGGGCCATGCGTCACTGCTGAGCTCCATTCAGATCGGCGAGTTGAGCTATACCAAGGATAACAAAAAGATCTGTTATGCTGTTGATACGGGCTATGCCGAAGTTTTGTCCAGCAAGGTGACCATTCTGGTCGAAGGGGCGGAACGGTCAGATATGATCGACAAGGATCTGGCCCGGAAGGCAAAGGCTGATGCTGAAGCCAGGCTGGCAAAGATGGCCAAGGAGGATCAGGATTACGAGAAGGTTAAGGCCGCTGTAACCAGGGCGGAGATGCGTCTCAGGGTGGCGGAAAAGGGCTGATCAGAGTTGAAATAAGAGTCATTACCGGCCGGGGAAGTTTACTTTCCCGGCCTTTTTTTTATTTTTAGACAGACTCTCCTTCCTGGTCGGAGATGAGAATATCTATGACATCATACTCCCGTATGCCCCCGGGGGCGTTAACGCGGGCGGTGTCGCCGACGGACTTGCCCACCAGGGCCTTGCCGATTGGCGAGGTTACGGAGATCTTATTCATTCCGATATCCGACTCATGGGGACCGACAAGTTGATAGGTGGTATCCTTTCCGGTTTTCGCGTCCTCGATGGTAACGGATACTCCGAAGACAACCTTTTCCGTGGAGAGATTTTTCAAGTCGATGATTTCCGAGGTGGCAAGATTGTTTTCCAGTTCAATAATCTTGCCATGAATGAAGGACTGTCTTTCCTTGGCAGCCGTATATTCGGCGTTTTCAGATATGTCACCGTGGGCGCGCGCTGTTTCTATATCCCGGACATTCTCCGGAACGGCGACGTTCTTGAGATGTTCCAAATCCTTCTTGATCTTTTCAAATCCTGCTTTGGTGATGGGTGCTTTCTTCATGCTCCGATGACTCCCTGCGGCAGTATAATGCCGAAATTATTGTCTCATTCCTAATGGATAAAAACCATGCTGTCAAGGCGGATTTGAGCTTTCTTTTTCACTTGTCGTTTTTTCGACGGATGCGTTATTAACGCATGTCCAATTCCGGTGATCTCCTTGCGTGGGTGTTGGATTTGTGTTAGGGAGCGGTCAGGATGTTGGATAATTATCAAAGAGACATAAACTATTTAAGAATTTCCATCACCGACCGCTGCAACCTCAGGTGCCGGTACTGCATACCCAAGGAGGGTCTGTCCCTGATCGGGCACGACGATATCCTGCGCTATGAAGAAATTCTACGGGTAGTGAGGATTGCCGTATCCCTGGGAGTTGCCAAAGTCAGGATCACCGGCGGCGAGCCCCTGGTCAGGCGCGGGGTAGTTCCTTTCGTTGCCGCCCTGAAATCCGTACCCGGGATAGAGGACCTCAGTCTGACAACCAATGGTGTTCTTCTGGAGAGATGTGCAGCGGATCTTTTCGAGGCCGGGGTCAGGAGAATCAATGTCAGTCTCGATTCCCTCAATTCTGATAAATATCTCCAGATCACCAGGGGGGGATGTCTGGATGATGTCCTAAGGGGTATTGCGTCCGTTTATGCTCAGGGGTTTTCACCAATCAAAATCAACGTCGTGGCAATTAACGGATTCAATGACGATGAAATTCTCGATTTTGCCCGATTGACTCTGGACAATCCTTACCAGGTCCGATTCATTGAATTAATGCCTCTGGGGCATCCGGGGCGGGATAATCTTGGCAAGTACCTGGCCAGTGAAATCATTATGCGGACCATTGCCGGCAAATATACCTTAAATCCGGTAAATGGCGAGCGGGAGAAGATGGACGGACCGGCAAAGATGTACAGGATCGCCGGTGGCATGGGAGAAATCGGTTTTATCAGTCCCGTAAGCCATCATTTCTGTCACCGCTGCAATCGACTGAGGCTGACGGCGGACGGAAATCTGCGCGCCTGTCTGTTGTCCGACGAGGAGATAGATTTGAAGACCCCCCTGCGAACAGGCTGTACGGACGATCTGCTGGAGACGCTTATTAAGGAGGCTATTGCCGGGAAACCCCGGAAACACGAGGTCCAGTTTGATGAGCAATCCCTCCGCAAGTGTGTGAAAAACATGTCGGCAATCGGAGGTTAGCGGTCTTGAGCTTTCCTGAAGAAATTGCCCGGTCCTACGATGCCTGGCGCGAAACGCCCACCGGTCATTACATCGACAGCCGTGAAAAGAGCTTGATTCTGGATCTGGCCCAACCCCGGGGGGGAGAACGGCTATTGGATGTCGGCTGTGGAACCGGCGATCATCTGTGGCTCTTCCGGAGGAAGGGATGTGATGTTACCGGCATCGATCCTTCCGCCCCCATGCTTGACATCGCCCGGCAAAAACTTGGTCACAAAGCGGACTTCTATCTGGGGCGAGCGGAAGATCTGCCCTTTTCAGACGATGAGTTTGATATTGTAACCCTGATCGCCTCGCTGGAATTTACCGCTGATCCGGTGCAGGCTATTCATGAAGCCATCAGGGTTTGCCGGGGAAGAGTATTCATTGGCGTCCTCAACAAATACTCCTGCCTCGGTGCTACCCGCCGGTTGTCTGGTTCCTATCGATCCTCCATATATGACCACGCCCGTTTCTTCAGTATCGGTGAATTGACGGCAATGATTCGCAGGCAGCTCGCGGGGGTAAGGATTCGCTGGGGAAGCGTGATCTCTCTACCTTATAGCTGGTATGGTTTCGCCCGGGGGATCGAGGAGTCCCTGCCGGTCATGAATAATCCCCTGGGCGCTTTTCTGGGTTTGTCCTTTTCCGTCACCTTTACGCAGGTAACTATTCAGGAACCGATACGGGAATCAACGCGGATTGAAAGCAAAGGCAGACAACCCCTGCCAGGGGTTGTGAGGGTGATAAAATGATGACGGCTTCGTAAAAAGTCCGGATGCTGCGTTGCGTGCATCCTTCGTCACTGCGGCGTACGACAAGTACGCCTCATGACTCAGGGCTTGCGCGCCTTGCCTGCGGATCTTTTTACGAAGCCGTCAATTATAACTATGACCATTTTTAACTTTTCACGAGCTCGTCAAATGATAAAGAAGGCGATGTTTTTCGAGGTATTGGCGGATCAGCAGGTTAAATGCCGCCTCTGCGCCCATGCCTGCCGGATAAAGAGCGGTCAGCGGGGCGTCTGCGGCGTCCGGGAAAACCGGGAGGGAATTCTTTACAGCCTTAATTATGGAATGGTGGTTGCCGAAAATATCGACCCCATTGAGAAGAAACCCTTCTTTCATCTTTATCCGGGCTCCCTTTCCTACTCCCTGGCTACGGTGGGCTGCAATTTTCGCTGTCTCTTCTGCCAGAATCATGAGATTTCCCAACTGCCCCGTGAGACGGGAGATATTGTGGGGCGCGCCGTATCGGCGGCGGAAATTGTGGAAAGGGCCGTCCGTTCCGGTGCGAAGACCATTGCCTACACCTACACGGAGCCGACGATATTTTTCGAGTTCGCCTATGATATTGCACGCCTGGCACACGAGCAGGGGATTGGGAACGTATTTGTCACCAACGGTTATATGAGCCGCCAAGCTGTCGATGCCATTGCCCCCTATCTCGATGCCGCTAATGTTGACCTGAAGTCAATCCGGGAAGATTTTTACCGGGAGCAATGCGGCGCCCGGCTGCAACCGGTTCTGGATACGATCAGCAGGATGAAGGAACTGGGGATCTGGGTGGAAGTTACCACCCTGCTTATCCCGGGACTGAATGACAGCGATGAGGAAATCGGAGGGATAGCAGATTTCCTGCGTTCCATAGGAACGGAAACACCTTGGCATATCAGCCGTTTTCACCCCCGCTATCAGATGCTTGCCGGAAGGATTACCTCTGTCGAGGAAATCAGGAAGGCCGCAGGCATCGGCAAATCAAGGGGGCTCAAATATGTTTACAGTGGCAATGTGCCGGGAGAGGCGGGGGAAAATACGTTTTGTTCCCGTTGCGGCAATCTCCTCATCGGACGCTATGGCTTCCGTATCGAGCGCCTCAATCTCAGGGAATCAGTCTGTCCTGACTGTGCAACCCCTCTGGAAGGTCTCTTCAACGGCACTATAGCGAAATAACTTCAAAATCTTGCCTTTCATCTTCAGGGCATCTTTAACCGGGCTTGCAATCGCCAAATGCTCAACGCAGAATTACCTTATACATACCACATATTGTGGTTAAATTCGAACCTCACATGTACATGTTGTATTTTTTCTTTACAACAGCGTTTCCTTTTGATAGAGTGCAACAAATTATAAAGGGTTCGTTCTGATTGGTTAAATGAAATTAAAGTATTTGGAAATCAGTGGGTTCAAATCATTCCGGGACAAGGTTGTCCTCGATTTTGCTGCGGGAGTAAGCGCCGTAGTAGGTCCCAACGGGTGCGGGAAGAGCAATGTGGTTGATGCGATCCGCTGGGTCATGGGAGAGCAGCGTATCAAGAGCCTCCGCGGCGCGAAGATGGAAGATGTCATCTTCAACGGGTCCCAGGAAGCGGCGCCCGTAGGAATGGCTGAGATCTCAATGGTCCTTGCCGCGGATGGGGTTACTTTTCCCGATCCCTATGCCGCTTGTTCAGAGCTGACCGTTACGCGGCGGCTTTTCCGGGACGGCGAGAGTGAATACGCCGTTAACGGTGTTACCTGCCGCCTCCTCGATGTCCGGGAATTCTTCCTGGGAACCGGCGTAGGGGCTCGTACTTACTCCATTATCGAACAGAACAGCGTTGCTTCCCTTGTCGAGGCGAAACCGGAAGAACGCCGCCAGTTCATTGAAGAGGCGGCGGGGATCTCAAAATACAAGACCCGAAAAGAGTCGGCCCTGCGCAAGCTTGAGGCCACAAAGCAGAACATTTTACGTCTGAACGATATCCTCCGGGAGGTGAAAAGTCAGCTCAACGCCTTATCCCGGCAGGCTAAGCGGGCAGAGCAATATAAAGATCTGAAGACAGCCATTCGCGAGGATGAGATTGCTGCGGCCCTTTACGCCTACATTGAATTATATGAAAAACACACAAACCTTGCGCAACAACAGGAAGCCTGGGAAAGGCGGGAAAGCGAGCTCAAGGCGTCTCTGGCGTCATGTGAGACCCTCTTGGCGGCGGCAAAACTGGAAGTAGTAACCCAGGAGTCGGAGCGGTCCCAATACCAGGAGAAAATATATCAGTTGCGGACAAACATCCAGGTCAAGGAGAAGGGCGTCGAATTCTCAAAAGGCAGGATAGCCGACATCAACGCCCGGAAGGAACGACTCGGGGAGGAGATCCGGCAATTAAAGGCCCGTCATGAGGAACTGTTCCGTGAGCGGGAAAGGATTACGGCCTTGCAGCAGGTTCTGGATGGAGACATCGCCCAGGCACAAGACCATACCAAAGATGTAGAATGCAAGGTGTCAGAAATTAAACGTGAATTATCCTCCCGGCAGCAGCATCTCGAAGAAAACAAGGTTCAATTGATTGACATTGCGGCGGAGAAATCGCGGCTGAACAACAATTATGGTCATCTGGTCAGAGTTATCGATGATCTGGGCAGAAAGAAGGAAAGAAACAACAAGGATATCGGAGATCACCGGCAGGGCATTTTGCGTCTCGAGGAGCGCTTGAAGGAACTTGCTGCGTCATTGAACGAGGATCTTGAGAGGCTCGGGCAGCTTCGCAGCAGCAAGGCAACGGCGGCGGAAGAATGGGAGAATGTCCGTACCGAGCTGCAGGAAGTTGAGGGGACAATCGAGAGCCTCAAGGAAGATCTCAGCAGTCGGTCTTCCCGATTTATATCCCTGAAAGAGCTCCATGACGGATATGTCTGGTGTAATGAAGCCACCAGATCGATCATGATGGCCAAAGAAACGAAGGGTTTGCAAGGCGTCGCGAAAGATCAGGTGATCGGCCTGGTTGCCGAACAGATCCGCGTTCCCCAAGCTTATGAAACTGCTGTGGAAGCGGTGCTGGGGGACAAACTCCAGTATGTCGTTGTCAAGAGTCACGAGGCGGGAGTGCAGGCAATCGATTATTTAAAAGAAGCGGCCGTGGGAAGAAGCAGCTTTGTCCCCCTGCAAGTTCGCCATGCCGCCCAGCGAACAGCGAATGCCGAACATCTGCGGGAAACGGAGCGGCTGATCGATCGTATCGAAGTGGCTGAATCTTTTCGGGGGATTGCGGAATACCTCCTGGGGGACGTCCTCCTCATTCCCAATCTCCGGAACGGCCTCGAACTATGGAATAGAAACGGATTCCGGGGAACCTTTGTAACCCCTGACGGCGACATGATCAGCCCCCAGGGAGTCTTAACGGGGGGACGCAATGGGAAAGGTGATCGCAGCCTCCTGAAAAACAAGCGGGAGATGGAAGCACTGGAGTCAGGGATTCGTGATTTGTCCACGGCTCTGCAGGAAGAGGGGATGAGGAAAAAGCGCCTCGCTTCCCTGGCGGCGAGGGGGGAAGAGGAGCTGGATTCATTGACCTCCGATATCCATGCGGTGGAATTGCAGTGTAACAGCCATAAAAAGGACGTCGAGCGATATCAGGAGGAGCTGAAGCGAATCCAGCAGACCCTGAAAATTCTCGAATTCAACAGCGAGAACCTGGATGAAGAGGACCAACAGGCCCGTGAGAAGCTGAAAAATGGCCAGGAGGATCTCGAAGGTCAGAAAAAACGGGAAGCGGCCATCCAGGAGACCCTTGCCGTATTGCAGGAGAAGGTCGGGCAACTCCGCCGGGAACTGGAAGACAGGGACAGGGAACTAACCTCAGAAAAGGTTCGCCAGGCATCGCTCGCGGAAAAGCAAAAATCTGCCGTCAGATCATTTGAGAGAATTAATACGGAAATCGCTACCCTGACGGAAAAGATCAGGGAGGGTATGGAGGATTCTTCGACATCGAACATTCAGGTCGAAGAACTCCAGGGGGCAGTTGCCCGTGAAGAGCTGCAACTGGTAGATCTCTACAAGTCATTTACAGAGATGGAAAGGCTCCTTGCGGAAAAAAAGGATCTCTATGCCCTTGCCGAGGCCTCCCTGAAGGATTGGGAAAGCAAGAGCCGGGAGGCGAAGGAAAAATCCGATCAAATAATCAAGCAGGGGCGGGACCTGGAAACGGTTGCGCGAGAGATTTCCTATCAGATGGACAGTTTGAGCAGGATGATCGCGGAGAAATATGGGACCGTTCTCCATGAACGGACAGGGGCTGTGCAGCGGATCAATGATGAAGACCTGAAGGTTATGCAGGAGAGGCTCGTGAAGAACCGTCAACTTCTCGATGCCTTCGGAGAGGTCAACCTCCTGGCGATCAGCGAATATGATCAACTGAAGGAGCGGCTTGATTTTCTCACCTCCCAGGCCCGGGACCTCGATGCCTCTGTCCAAACCCTTGAGCAGACAATTGCCAAGATCAATCGGGTTTCCCGGCAGCGATTTGCCGAAACCTTTGATGCGGTAAGGGTTTGTTTCCGGGAGATGTTTTCCCGGATCTTCCCTGGCGGCAAAGGGGAACTGCACCTGACTGATGAAAGCGATCTCCTGGAAACAGGGGTTGATATCGATATCCAGATTCCCGGGAAGCGACCACAAAACATCAGTCTCCTGTCGGGAGGCGAAAAATCCCTGGCTGCCATAGCCCTGATTCTGGCGATTATTATGTACCGGCCGACGCCATTTCTTGTCCTGGATGAGGTGGACGCCGCTCTCGATGACGCCAATGTAGATCTTTTTGCAAAAATCATCAAAGAGATCGCGGCCAATTCTCAGGTAATCCTTATTACCCACAACAAAAGAACCATGGAAGTCGCCGAAAATCTCTTTGGAGTCACGATGCAGAAGCAGGGGATCTCCGCAGTGGTTTCGGTATCCCTGAACTGAAATTCCCAACCGCATCTTTACTTATCCATAAAAAACGGTTAAAGGAGGTCTGCATTTAACCCGGCTGCGTATCTGCGGATGTTGGTCCTGAATGATTAATGTATTTAAGAGGTAAAGATGCTCGACGTATTTAAGAAAAAGGGTTTTTTTGACAAGTTGAAGGACGGCCTGGCCAAGACCAGGGATATCCTTTTAACCGATGTCGATGATTTGATCCTCGGGGAGAAAAAAATCGATCAGGACCTCTTTGACGAGTTGGAAGAGGTCCTGATCCGTTCCGATGTCGGTCCGGCTTTTACCTGTGAATTAATCGAAAAAATGAAGGAGCAGGTCAAGCGAAAGGAACTTAGCCGCGCGGACTTATTGAAGAAAATTCTCAGGGACACGATGAAGGAAATTCTGACGAAAAAGGAGACTCCCCTCCAAATTCCGGCGGAGGGTATATATGTCATCATGGTTGTCGGGGTGAACGGAACGGGAAAGACTACCACTATCGGGAAGATTGCCCATGAATTGAAAAGCAGGGGTGAGAAGGTCCTCCTGGTTGCGGCCGACACTTTTCGGGCGGCGGCTATCGAACAGTTGGAGGTCTGGAGTCAGCGCGTCGGCGTGCCGCTTATCAAACAGAAGCCCAATGCCGACCCGGCGGCGGTTGTTTTTGATTCCATCCAGGCGGCAAACGCAGGCAGAGGCCGGGTTCTCATCATTGATACGGCAGGCAGACTCCACACCAAAGTCAATCTCATGGAAGAATTGAAAAAGATGAAGCGAATTGTGGAACGGGAACTGCCGGGGGCTCCTCAAGAGATTCTCCTGGTCGTCGATGCGACGACGGGACAGAATGGTTTGATCCAGGCCAAGATGTTCAAGGAGGAGATTGGCGTGACCGGCATTGTGCTAACCAAACTCGATGGGACGGCCAAGGGTGGGATCATTATCCGGATTGTCAAGGAACTGGAAATTCCCATCCGCTATGTCGGAGTCGGTGAAGGTCTTGAAGATCTGCAACCCTTTCATGGCGAAGCCTTTGTGGATGCCCTGTTTGGAAGCGAGAAACAGTGAACCCTCCTAAGATCATTGAGTGTATCCCGAATTTCAGTGAAGGAAGAGACCCGGAGATAATAAAAGCGATTGCCGCGGCGGTCTCTGCCGTGTCCGGCGTAAGATTGCTTGATTATTCATGGGACAGGGATCATCATCGCAGCGTCATTACTTTCCTTGGCGAGCCGGAACATGTTTATGAGGCGGCCCTGGCAGCGGGAAGCAAGGCTTTGGAGCTTATCGATCTGAGGTGCCATGACGGCGTTCATCCGCGGATCGGGGCCGTCGATGTCGTTCCTTTTGTCCCCCTGGAAGGGGCAAAGATGTCGGATGCCGTGGCGTGTGCGCACCGTTTCGGGCGTGCATTCGCGGCCGAGCACGGAGTACCGGTTTTTTTCTACGGAGACGCGGCTATAAATGAAGCGAGTAGGGAGCTTCCGAAAATTCGCAGGGGCGGATTGCCGGGACTGATAAAAAGAATGGCGGCGGGTAAATGTAAACCCGACGAGGGGCCTAATGTCTGCTCTGATCGCTCCGGGGCTGTGGCCGTGGGAGCGAGGATGCCCTTGATTGCCTATAATATCAATCTGGACTCGTCCGATGTGGGGTTGGCAAAGCGGATTGCCGGGGTGATTCGTGAGTCCAACGGCGGTTTGCCCTCTGTCAGGGCCATTGGTGTCTTATTGAAAAGTCGTAATCTCGCCCAGGTTTCCATGAATCTTACCAATTTCCAGGTTACCTCCATGAGGGAGGTTTTCGATAGTGTCAGGAAGGAAGCTGACCTGGCGGGGGTTAGTATCCGGGAATCGGAACTGATCGGTCTGGCGCCACGGGCCGCCCTTGACGAGGAAACAGCGGTATATATACGTCTGATCGGGTTTTCGGCACAACGGATTATCGAAACCCATTTGCCTCTGAATTGAATGATGATGGTAATGACAGCTTGCCCGGAAGGGGCAAAAAAGGCGCCATGGTTATTAACCAAAGCGCCTAAAATTCTTTCTTTGCAAAGCCTTAGATGGCTTTTACATTTTCAGCTGCCGGACCCTTATTGCCCTGCGCGATGTCAAAGCTTACACGCTGACCTTCCTGAAGGGTCTTAAAACCGGAACTCTGGATGGCACTATAGTGAACAAAAACGTCACCGCCGTCATCTTTTTCGATGAAGCCGAAGCCTTTCTGTTCATTAAACCATTTCACTTTTCCTTCTGGCATTTCCTGAATCCTCCTTTCTGTAAAGTCGGATTGCATCTATGACAGAAAGAAAAGAAGCTCCCAAGCTCTGATGAGCGAGGCGGCCATCCGCTGTACTTCAAAATGCCTTTACCCAATCTTTACTACTCGCTTCCCCTACCGCGCGGTGTCCGTAGCGGTATCTTAAAAACCTGTCGACGTATATTATGGAGCCCAGGACCTGTCAAGTATTTTGTAAGACGAAAGATGAGTTCCCCCAGCAGGCATCCTGACCCGGATAAGCGCCGGTTTATAAACTCATATTCGTCATTACCCCGACTGTGAAAAATAATTTTTAAAGATTCTCATAGGAATGCCGAAAGAAGGAGAAAGGAGACAGAAAAGCCATGGAAACCATCAGCAACGAAAGAATCGAGTTCAATCCTCAGAGGGACATCTTCGGGAAGACGATGGGGGCCTGGTGCCTCTGCCCTGCCTGGATGGGCTGGATGCCCTGGCTGGTGGATGGAGTAGAGGTACTGAGGGTGCAGGGGAAAACGATAGAGAAGAACATGACTAGCCATGACCATCTGGCCGGTCTCGAAGGAATATAGGCCATAAAGCGTTAACTCCATCCCTGACCAAGCCCCTGTCTGCATCTGATCCAGGGGCCTTTTCTTTTTGACCTCAGCCGTTGTTTTCAATATAATCACCCATCAAATGTAATCACATAAACAAAGACCATCAAATACATTCCCCTAATTCCTTCAGAGGGATGTACTTATAGCTGGCCCCAGATAGGGTCCGTATTTATAAGGAGGATCATCAAATGGATTTGAGAATACAGGAAAACTGCGAGAACATTGACTGGAATATAATCAGGGATTATCTGAAGCTGGTGGGCATGGGGTATCATAAACCGGAGTTGCATCAAAAGGCTTTTCTGAACAGCTTCTCCGTTGTATTTATCTTCGACCATGAAAGGCTCATCGGTTTTGGGAGAGCCATTTCTGATGGCGCATATCAGGCGGCTATCTATGACGTCGTAGTTATTCCAGAGTATCAGAAACAGGGTATTGGCAGGCTGATTACGGAGAGAATCCTTCAGCGAATTTCAAACTGCAATATAATGCTCTATGCCAACCTTGGCCGGGAGGAATTTTATGCGAAGTTGGGCTTTCGCTTGATGAAGACAGCGATGGCGAAGTACCTGCGCCCTGAGATCATGAAGGAGAAGGGATTCATTCAATAGGCATGAGCGGATAAGTCATATGGAGGGGAGAAGCGTTCGCGAAATAGATGCTGCGAAATAGATGCTTGATAATGTAAAGCATATGTCATACAATGGTGGAAAATGAATTGAGGGTAACAATATGGCACGAACAGCAATGATCAATGCCCGTACTGAGCGGGAGCTAAAAAAGGAGGTTGAGGAAATCCTTAAAAGCCTGGGGATTTCAACCACTGAGGCGATCAATATATTTTTTCGTCAAGTGAAGTTGCGCCGAGGACTCCCTTTTCCTGTCGAGATTCCCAATGAGGAGACCATTGCCGTCTTCCGCGACAGCGAAGAAGGAAAGGGCCTTACAGAATGTAAAGACGCTGATGACATGTTCAAACGACTGGGTGTCTGATGCGGACGCCTGTCTATACAAACCGATTTGAAAAAGATTTGAAGTTAATGATAAAGCGCGGCAATGATCCTGAAAGCATCAAGTCCATAGTTCGTAAGCTCATTGGCGAAATACCGTTGGAACGCAAACACCGAGATCATCTTCTGATCGGCAATTTCAAAGATCGACGGGAATGTCATATCGATCCAGACTGGCTATTGGTTTACCGGATTGAAGGAAATGCAATCATCTTCGAGCGAACGGGAACACATGCCGACTTGTTCAAATAGGGTAATATGACACAGACTGGCAGTGATAATTCTTCCGATTCTATCCCCTGGCGGACAGCATATCCTGAATACTCGAAGCGCAGCTTATCTATCGGCAGGGCCATAGCACAAAAGGAAGAAAGATGTTACAGAAACGGGTAAAGGATGGGTTAAATGGCCCGATAAAGAAAAAGGGGTCAGCGATCATCTCACTAACCCCTTGAAATCTGGTACCCCCGGTGCGATTTGAACGCACGACACCCGGATTAGGAAGTCAAAAGCGTAGTAAAAACAGACAATTATAAGCCATTGATATTTAGTCTGGTTTCCCGTAAATTTTTATAATATGATTAATTTCGCTTGTTATCAATTCTATTGAATCTTATTAGTTCTGTTCATTTCTTTTGTATTAAGCACAATTTTAACACAGGGTCGATCCCACCTTGCGAGCGTTCATATAGAAGATCCGAAGAGACAAGATATTCGTAAAATATCGGGACAGTTACTGATTTGTGTATGTAACCCTATTTTATATTATACTTAAATGGTCGGTTTCAGGGTTTTGCTGCATTTTCGATCCAAGTACCAAGGTTCTTGTAACCATCACCGGTTACCCAATCGTGTACAGGGATTTTTGCAACCGTTTTTCCATCAGCTTTCGTGAACGTCCATTGATCGAACGGATTTTTGCCCTTGTTTGAAGTTTTTTGATCCTTGTCTTTGATGTTATGGATGTAAATTCCAAGGAGGCCATTACCTTTCTTCCAACTGGCAATTATTTCATAGTTGATCCATTTCCGTCCATACGTCTTCTCTCCAATTAAAACCACAGTCACAGAAGTGCCTTTCAGTTGTTCATCGATCCATTTTTCAATATCAGAGTCTTTCTTTTTTTTAACTTCTTCCCAAGCTGCTGAATCAAAGAAACCTGCAGCCTCTCTATCCTGAGTAACCCAGCTATTTCGGACAACACCAGCGCGCCAAACATCCTGTTTGTAATGAAAACTAAAAAATGTTCTTTTTGCCATGGTACCCTCCTTATATGGTTAGTTTCTTTAGGATCGATATTATGATATCAATAATTTCAACTGGTTTTTTACTATCATCGTTCAAAAGCAAGAATTGATTCTTAATATCGGGATTAATATGGGGATATAACGTGTCGAAATATCAAAGGACAAAGGGCTTTTTTTGCTACCTATAGGAGCAACAAGCTACATGGCAAAAGATTTGTGGGAAGAGGTAAAAAATGATTTCGA
>JANXZC010000131.1 GCA_025355725.1 Syntrophus sp. (in: bacteria) | reverse complement strand
TCTCATCTAGCAATTCCTGGTAATAATCAACTGCCGTCTGGGTTCCCCGCAGGGTGACGATCAGGGCCAGATGAAAAAAAGCGTCAAAAGCACTCATGGGAGCAGG
This sequence comes from Syntrophus sp. (in: bacteria), assembly GCA_025355725.1. Taxonomy (GTDB): domain Bacteria; phylum Desulfobacterota; class Syntrophia; order Syntrophales; family UBA8958; genus UBA8958. The sequence continues at coordinate 21,085 of JANXZC010000131.1, read as the reverse complement.
TTTATTAACAGTGGTATCGAGGACGGCCTGCCACATGCGTTGTCCGGCGACGGATAGCCTCCCCACCTCTTCCATCCGCTCCCGGTCTAATTTCTTTCCAGTCACCTTTTCCAGGAATTCGATATATTCATCAACCTGGGAGCGCACATAACGACGCATCTCTTCGTAATAGTCAGTATGGCAGAAGGGGGTGTCGAATATAAACAGCGGGACATTGAAATAACGGGCCTGGATTTCGTACCACTTGAGGACGGTTCCGCAGATGTTGTTGCAGCAGATCAGCATATCGGGTTTGGGCAGGCCGCCGATCGGACCGCCGTTCACCGTTGCGCAGGAGATATCGGAACGGGCGTAGGAACAGAGATCGCTGGCATACCCCATGGCCTCGGCCTTTTCGCACAGATCGACGCCCATCTTGCTGGCCCCGATCATGGCCCCGTGATTTTCCGGATATACGGGGATGATGTCCATGGCGATCAGGGGCTCAACGGGGCCGCCGCTGGTAATCCAGGCAACCTTTTTGTTGTTCTCCGCGGCCGTTTTGGCGTCGATATAATAGAAGGTCATGATCTCCTTCATCTTTTTTACGGCTTTGATCTTTCTTTTGTCTTTTTCTGTCTTTTCAGTATTTTCGGGCATGGTTTGCTCCTGCTTAAAGCATTTCCAGGAATGCTTCGAATCTTGTTTGTAACTGGCCTTCCGCCGGGAGGGGATCTTCTACCTCTAAGAGCAGGCTGGGGATACCTTCCTGATCCAGGGCGGCCTTGAGATAAGGATAATCGAAAGCATGGGGATCACAGAATTTCAGATAGAGAAAAATGACACCCCGTGCCTTTCTTTCCCGGGCCATGCGGATGATCCCTTCCGCCCGGTTTCTCAATCCGGCGTGCTTCGCGGGACAGACGGCACGCTGTAGAAAACGTTCCGCGATAGCCGTGATGGGGTCTTTATCCGTAGAAATCAGGGTTTCGAAATATCTCGACCCGGTGCAAAAGTCATCCCAGATGACGGCGCCCCCGGCCGCTTCGATCATGTCATGGATTTGGGGCTGATTGCAGATACCCCCCGCCATCAGGAGGGGTTTGGTGATGGGGACAGATTTCAAATCTGTCCCCTGACTTGCTTTTTCCGCCTCCATTTTCTCTACGACTTTCTTCAAGACTTCCCGGACGCGTTCCCTGTCCATGATCATGGTGGCCTTGACAAGGGTATACAGGGCGTCCCCCGTCATGAGTCCGGGCTGATTGCTTCTGAGTTCATAAATCCGGCGGAGCAGGCGGCGATTCTCGTTCATCAGCCTGATGGCTTTGCTTAGATTATTATCAGTGCTGGAGCAGTCGAGTTCCCTTTCCAGGTCAGTCTTGAAGCGGTGCAGGACATCGATCATATATTGACGGGCGCTTTGGGTGTCGAGTTTTACCGGCAAGACGGCATCGAGATGAAAACCCTGGGTCACATTCATACGCCAAAGATCAGAGAGACGCTGAATTGAATCGCAGGTATGGGGGAAAATCATGCCATCCAGAAAATCCGTCCCTCCCTTCAGGCCTTCTTCGAGAACACCTCTTACTAAGGAACAACAATAGGATTGCAGATGGGCATCCGCCCTTTCGATTGTTCCCGTGGTTCCGAACAGACGCAGGGGATGGGCCCCTGCCGCCAGAATTATTTCTTCAGGCGCATATGTACAGACATAACCAACGATCTTTTTTCCCGTATCAGCCTTTAACTTCCGTCCATAAGCAAAGGGATCAAGAACAACATCTGCGATTTCTTCGAATATATCTTGCATCCGGAACTCCTTAACTTTTTTACTATCCACAATATTTGCCGCATGCTTTCAAGGCGGCAATCTCTTCCTGTTCCAGGGTGTTGAAGGCGATCTTTCCCACCAGGGTGCAGGGCAGGGTCGCCCGGAATTCGATCTCCCGGGGGCAACTCCATTTGATCAGATGGTCCTGGCAATGCTTGATCAGAGTCTGTTCCATATCGGCGCCGGCCTTTGACGCATCCTTCAAGACAACAAACGCCTTGACCTTCTGCACCTGGGCCTCATCGGGAACGCCGATGACACAAGCGTCCTTAACATCAGGATGGTGATAGAGGATGTCCTCCACCTGGGCGGGATAGACATTCATCCCCGAGGATTTGATCATTCTCTTCAGACGGAGTTTGAAGTAGAAAAAACCGTCCCCATCCATTGTGACGATATCTCCCGTATGGAGCCAGATAAGGCCGTCGGCATGTGTTTTCAAGGTCTGATCAGTCTCTTCCGGCTGATCCAGATAGCCCATCATCACCGCCGGGCCGTGGATGCATAGTTCGCCCTCTTCTCCCACGGGGGCTTCATCCGTTGTCCCCGTCATAACGATCTTGGCCAACATATCCGGAAAGGGTACGCCAACGCTTCCCTCCCGATATTCCTGCAAGGGTGTGGCCATGATCGCCGTTACCGCCTCGGTCAAACCGTATCCTTCCAGGAGCTTGACGCTTCCCCCTTGCCGTTGCACCACCTCTTCAAAGCGCTCCTTCACAGGCCTCGGAAGGGTATCGGCGCCGCTGCAAGCCGCTTTCAAACAACTCAAATCGGTGTTCTGGAAGACCGGGTCCCGGGTCAATGCCTCAAATAGCGTAGGAACGCCCACCACAAAAGTGGGGCGCTTGGACTTGATCAATTTGGCGACAATTTCCGGTGTAAACTGTGGTACGAGGATACTCTTGGCTCCCCCCATGAAGGCGGCGTTGATGCAGACGCCCAGACCGAAACCATGAAAGATGGGAAGGATGGCCAGAATGGCGTCATTTTTGGATAGTCCTCCCCAGGCTGATACCTGCATGCCCTCACTGATAAAATTCATATTGGACAACATGATGCCCTTGGGCGTCCCCGTTGTCCCGCCACTGTAAAGAATAACGGCAAGATCGTCCGTGTCCATAGCTACTTCGGGTGTAACCGGGAAAACGCCCGCCATGAGTTCCTTCCACCAGCGGACCTTTGGGTCTGCCGGTACGGGGGGAATCTTTCTTCCCTTGGTCAGGTAAAAACCGACCTTTTTCACAAAATCGAGATAGTCGGATATTTTTGTGAGGATCAGGACATCGAGCGATGTCTCGGCCATGACCTCCCGGAACTTCCCATAGAAGGCGTCGATGGTCAGAGCAAAGCGGCTCTTGCTGACATTTAGGTAAAAGGCTATCTCCTTCGCCGTGGAAAGGGGATGAATCATGCTGGCAACGGCGCCGATCTTGTTTGCCCCATAAAAACAGATGATTCCCTGGGGAGTCGTGGGCATGGAGATGGTTATCCGATCTCCCTTTTTGAGTCCCGCTGCCGCCAGGGCATTGGCGCACTGACCGATATCGGCGATGAAGCGCCTATATGTCGAGGTATATCCCATGAAATCATAGGCAATTGCGTCGGGGTAGCGCTCCACCGTCTGCAACAGGGCCTCGTACATGGTAACACGAGGATAAGCGAGGGAAGCGGGCACATCTCCATAATATTTCAACCAAGGCTTCTGTTCATACATGTAACGGCCCCTCCATTCGCTGTTTTGACAATGGCTTGCATCATAATGTTTTTTGCGGCATATGCAAGTAAAACTTCTTTTCAGGAAGGAACATGGCTCGTCCTCTTATCGCCCCTCTATTATCGCTGATGGCCGGGATTCTTTGTTCCTCCGTTCTCGTCCTTGGGGATCACTTTCTTCTTTCCGCCCTCCTCGCCGTACTCATCCTCCTCCTCTGGTGCCGCCTGAAAGCACTAACCAATGCCGCCCTGTTTTTCCTATGCTGCGCCCTGCTTCTCTGCGGCTGGTTGCAGATGAATACCTATCTTTATCAACCGCCGGGAAAGGGCCATATCATTGAGCAACTCCGAGTGGATCCGGTGACCGTCGAAGGGGTTATCGTGGAGTCGCCGCTCCTGTTTCCGGAAAAGACGGACTTGATGATTTCTGCCCATGGCCTGACGGATAGCAAGGGCGACTACTTTCCCGTTCATGGAAAAATTATGATTAGCTTCCGGGGAACACAGGCTTTCGATTACGGGGATGTCGTCCGCGTCCGGACGCGGCTGCGTAAAGTCAGAAACTTTCGCAATCCCGGGGGATTTAATTATGAACGATACCTGAGATATCAAGGTGTTCTTCTCCGTGGTTCCGTTGCCGACGATTCCCGCATCGTTGTGCTCCGAAAGGGATACGGAAATCCCATCCGGCAGAAACTGGAAGGCTTTCGCAGCACTATCCGCACTTTCGTCGATACGAATGCCCCGTCCCCGGAAAAAGAGATAATCCAGGCCTGTATCCTTGGCGATCAGCAACAGATCCCCCGGGAGCTCAGAGACGCCTTCAGCAAAACAGGAATATCGCATATCATAGCCATTTCTGGCTTCAATATGAGCATGATCGCCTTCTTCTCCATTTATCTCGTCCGCGGGATAATCAGGAGATTCCCGTATCTGCTGCTCCGCTTTGATCTCTATAAACTCTCTGTTCTTTTCGCCATGCCGCCGGTTATCCTCTATACATTTATCGCCGGCGCCGGAATGTCCGTGCTCAGGGCTACATTGATGATTCTTGCCTTCATGGCCGCCCTGCTCATCTCCAAGAGCCGTGATCTATATAACACCCTGGCGATGGCAGCTCTGATCATCCTCCTTGTTTATCCCCCTGCTCTTTTCGATGTTTCCTTTCAGCTTTCCTTCGCAGCGGTCCTGGCAATCCTGCTCATCACGCCCGTACTGACGGCGTTTATTCCCAAACCGGAGCCTGTGCCGGGGACTCCATACAGCCTTCCTGTCTTATGCAGTAAGGGTCTGTATGCTTTTGCCCTGTTCATTATCGTCTCCCTCAGCGCCATGCTGGGCACGATGCCGCTGATTGCCTTCTATTTCAACAGACTCTCCGTCGTCTCCCTCTTTGCGAATATCACCATTGTCCCCATTCTGGGCATTCTGGCCATTCCCGTTTCGATGGCCACGATCTTTTTCCTGCCATTTTCATCGCTGGTGAGCACTTTCTTTCTCGATATTGCCGGCACGCTGGTAATGATTTCTCTTACTCTCAATGACTTTTTTGCCTCTCTCCCCTGGGCGGCCTTTTATCTGACTACCCCCTCGCTCCTGGAGCTCCTGTTCTTTTATGCATTTCTCTATGGCCTTATAGAGGGATTAGCGCACCTTTCCGGCAATAATACTGTCAATAGTGATGATCATCCATCGTTTCTTATCAGGCTGCGATCTTGTCCGACCTGGATTCATTATACAATGGCAGCCTCCGTTTTTTTCTTTTGTCTGGACGCGGTCTATCTTCATCAGAAAAACAGTGACCGGGGCGAGTTCTCCGCGACGGCAATCGATGTCGGCCAGGGCAGTTCCATCCTTGTTCGCTTTCCCGGGGATCAGACCATGCTCATTGACGGCGGCGGATTTACTAACAGCACCTTTGACGTGGGGAAATATATTGTCGCCCCCTATTTATGGCACGAGCGTCTCAAGAGGATTGATATTGTCGTACTGACCCATCCCCATCCCGATCACCTCAATGGCCTGCCTTTCATCCTCGAGAATATTCCGGTCAGGGAGGTTTGGATCAATGGCGAGATGTCGGATTCAGAAGAATATCTGCGTTTTCGAGCTATTATCAAAAGTAAGGGGCTTATCCAGCGCAGTATGACCGCGGGCAACAGCCCCATCGTCATCGGTGGTGTACGCATTGAATACTTGAATCCTTTCGGTCCCGTCAGCAGCAAAGAAGAGGAAGCGACGTTCACGGAAACCAATGACGGGTCACTGGTGATGAGGATGACCTACGGTGAAGTATCTTTTCTTTTTCCCGGCGACATTTCACTTATGACAGAAGAGCGGCTTGCGTATGATTCACGAGGGTTGCGAAGCCAGCTCTTATTCGTTCCCCATCACGGGGGGCGCACCTCAAGCTCGGAGGCATTTCTCCAGAAAATCCGTCCCCAGATGGCGATCATATCCGTGGGCGCCGATAACCTTTTCCGTCTCCCTCATCCTGATGTCCTGAAACGGTTAAAAGAGCGAGGCCTAATAACCTATAGAACGGACCTGCATGGCGCCATTACGGCATCAACGGATGGCCTGGGAGTGTCGATTTATCCATTTCAACCCAGTACCACCGTGCCAGTTTCTCGATCTGCTGACTAATTCCCAATAATCCATTGACATAACAGGTCCATTCGGTAATAATGACAGCTATCATGAAGGATGAACCGACGCCACAGGAGCATAAAGGCTCCTATCCCGAAGATGATCGACTTGTGAAAGAGTTAGAAACAAGCGATAAAACGATTGGTTCTAACGATTCCTTAAAAGACGCATCAGATATTGACGAAGATCCTGGCCCCTACTATAAAATCCTTCAGATCAACCCAGGGGTTCCTTTATCGGATATCCATCAGTCATTTGAAAAGATGAACAAAGCATGGCAACCCGACCGTTACCCCCATGTTATTTCCTGGGAAGACAAAGCTAAGAAAAAACTGAAGGAAATCAGGAGTGCTTATGAGAAGCTTAAGCGTCTTCATCCACGTCGTGAAAGCGATTCTCAAGGGGATGAACCAAGCGCTCCGTTAGCTGCGACGACCGTGGTAAAACCCGACTATTCGGATCAGGAACCACCGTTATCCAGTTTTACTGCATCACCCTCACCATCCCCCGTTTTATCATCATCCCTCTCCACCGACTCATCCTCATTCTCCGTCGCTGCCTCCCCTTCATCCACCGTAGCCGACTCCGCCGCATCCGGATCGTCACGAAAGATTCATCGCCGGATTATTGGCATAGGCTTGCCAACAGCGACTATTCTGATCCTTTTGTTCTTATGGCCAAACCTTTATCACTACGAATCCGTCAATATGGGCGGAAAGGAATATCCCTTACGCATCAACAGAATTACCTCGCATACCACTTACTATGACGGGAAGCAGTGGCTAATACCTCCCGTCCAGGTTGAGATGAGGCAGCAGAAAGTCGATAAGGCGATGCCGGTTCAACCTCTACCGTCGGTACCGACGGTTCAACCTCTTCAGTCAGCCCACACAGCTCCACCAGTTCAACCTGTACAACCGGCTCAGTTGCCGCAAACAATACAACCGGTTCAGCCTCGCCAGTCACCTCAGCCAGCTCCGCCTCCCTCACCTTCTGGCTCAACAAGCGGCAAAATTGCTATTCCGGAAAAAGCATCTTCACGCCCGCAACCAAAAGTAAAGAACCGCCCGGCCGAAAAGGAGGTTCCTCCTCCCAAAGTCGTAGAGGTTAAAATTAATGTCTTGAAACCATACAGTATTCAAATCACCGCTTACCCGGAAAAAGACAAAGCGGTGGCCCTGGCAAAACGCCTGCGAGGGGAAAAGATCCCTGTTCGGGTGGAGGAGGTCACCATCAAAGGAAAGGGTCGGTGGCATCGGGTTTTGCTTGGAAAATTTAAAAATCGCGACGAGGCCCTCAAGTATTTTAATGATCATGAAATCGGAAAACTTTATCCCCAGAGTTTCATTCAAAAAACGTAAAAACATTGAAGACAACATATTGTGAAGCCTTCATGACATTACCCGTTGCCATTCCTGGTGTTATGTGCTAACGAGCCCCCGGTTAATTATTCTATTTCGTGGTCTGGATTATTATGGAGATTATCACTGCTGTTAAGGGTTTTAAAGATATCCTGCCTGGTGAAGCGGGCAAGTGGCAATACGTTGAGGATCAGGCCAGGAAGATATTTAGTGCATTTGGATGTCTCGAAATCCGCGTTCCGATCCTGGAAAAGACGGACCTGTTCGCCCGGGGAATCGGGGAAGCGACGGATATCGTTGAAAAGGAGATGTACACCTTCCGCGACCGGGGAGACGATCTTATAACCCTGCGGCCGGAAGCAACGGCTTCCATAATCCGCGCCTATCTGGAACATCACCTCTACGCCGCCGATCCGGTGGCGAAACTATATACCATCGGTCCCATGTTCCGCAGGGAACGCCCACAGAAAGGACGTTATCGCCAATTTCACCAGCTTGACGTCGAAATATTAGGCTATGAGGATGCCCGCATCGATGCCGAGGTGATCCTCATGCTGATTCACTTTCTCAAGAGCGTCGGCCTAAAATCACCGCAACTCGAACTCAATTCTCTGGGCTGCCCTTCCTGTCGACCTTCATTTCGGGAATCCATTCTCCAATTCCTGCAAGGGAAAGAGGGTGATCTCTGCGAAGATTGCCAGCGACGAATCTCCACAAACCCCTTGCGGGTCTTTGATTGTAAAATGGAAGGATGCAAACAAATCATCGCTCAGGCGCCGGTCATCCAGGATTTTCTTTGTGGAGGTTGCCGTGATCACTTTGCCGGGGTGCTGGCATCCCTTGCAGTTTTTGATATTCCTTATACGATCAATCCACGGATGGTCCGTGGTCTCGATTATTACACCCGGACAACCTTTGAAATAACTACCGATTTCCTGGGCGCCCAGAATGCCATCGTCGGCGGGGGAAGATACGATGGTCTTATTCGCGATCTTGGCGGGCCGGATATACCCGGCATCGGTTTTGCCATCGGTTTTGAACGTCTTCTTGCCATGATGCCGGCTGACCAATGTGACGATTTCATAAAGCCCCCGGGCCTTTTTATTGCGGCCCTGGGTACAGAGGCGCAAAAGTTTGCCTATCAATTGTGCAATCGTTTCCGGATGCAGGGCATTCCTACCGAGATGGACTATACCGCCAAGGGGCTAAAGAGCCAGATGAAAAGGGCGGACAGGCTTAAATGCCGAAAAGTTCTTATCATTGGCGATCGGGAAATAGAGACGCAACAGGCGGATTTGAGAGATATGCAGACCAAGGAACAGATCAAGGTGAGACTGGATAATTCTGACGAACTAATTAAACTTATGATGTAACGCTTTTGCCTTGCTTGACCTTAAAATATTACTGAAACGAAAGAGGTAAATAAGTTGTCTGATTTCATTACGAAAAAGAAAAGAAGTCATTATTGCGGCGATATGACCCTTGCCGATGCAGGTAAGGAGGTCATATTGATGGGCTGGGCTCATCGCCGACGCGATCACGGCGGGGTTATCTTTGTGGATCTGCGGGATCGGGAAGGTCTTGTCCAGATCGTATTCAACCCTGAGTTCGATATTGATACCCATAAGGAAGCGCATAGAATCAGGAGTGAATTTGTCTTGGCCGTGCGGGGTAAAGTCCGGCAGCGGCCGGCGGACATGGAGAACCACGACCTCAAGACGGGCCAGATAGAGGTCATGGTGGAGGAACTGGAGATTCTCAATGAGTCCCGGACCCCCCCCTTCCTTATCGACAGCGCTACTGCGGAGATATCAGAAACCGTGCGCCTTAAGTACCGCTATCTCGATCTGCGGCGTCCGGATATACAGAAGAAATTACTATTGAGGAGCAAGGCGGCGGCCGCCACCCGCGAATACTTTCAACGGGAAGGTTTTATAGAAGTTGAAACCCCGTTTCTGACAAAAAGTACGCCTGAGGGGGCGCGTGATTATCTTGTTCCCAGTAGGGTGAGTCAAGGCATGTTCTATGCGTTACCCCAGTCGCCGCAGATCTTCAAACAGTTGTTGATGGTCTCCGGTTTTGACCGTTATTATCAGATCGTGAAGTGTTTCCGTGATGAAGACCTCCGGGCCGACCGGCAACCGGAATTTACACAGATCGATATCGAGATGTCCTTCATCGATGAAAACGACCTGATTACAGTAATGGAAGGTTTCATGGCCCATCTGTTCAAGGCCTGTCTCGGCGTTGACCTCAAACTACCGTTACCCAGGATTCCCTACCATGAGGCCATCTCAAGGTTTGGCAAGGACAATCCGGATGTTCGTTTCGCCCTTGAAATTAGGGATCTGACCGACATTCTCAAAACGGCGGATTTCAAGCTCTTTCAGGAAGTTGCTGCTTTGGGAGGCGTCATCAAGGCCATCAAGATCGAAGACAACCGAAGTCTCTCCCGTAAGGATCTCGACCATTTGCGGGATTACGTAAGTGAATACGGCGCCAAGGGCCTGGCTTGGGCGCGGATAAACGCCGACGGCTGGACATCGCCCATCGCAAAATTCCTGAAACCGGAGGAAATCAAAGATATCGAGGAGCGGATGGAGGCAAAGGCAGACGATCTGATCGTTTTTGTTGCCGACACACCGCGGATTGTCCATGATTCCCTAGGCAACCTTCGCGTCTATGTTGCGAAAAAACTTGGTCTCATTGATCCGCAAGCCTATGCCTTCACCTGGATTACCGAGTTTCCCCTCATGGAGTATAGCGATACGGAAAAACGCTTCATGTCCACCCATCATCCCTTTACGTCACCAGTCTTGGAGGATCTCGGCTATCTTAAGACCGATCCCGGAAAAGTTCGGGCCCGGGCCTACGATCTTGTCCTGAACGGCTCTGAAATCGGCGGAGGGAGTATTCGGATCCACAGAAAAGACGTTCAGGCAGCGATCTTCGAGACCCTCGGCCTTGATGAGGAGGAAAGCCGCATCAAGTTTGGCTTCCTCCTCGACGCCCTTGAGTTCGGCACCCCCCCTCATGGAGGGATAGCCTTCGGTTTTGACCGTCTCATCATGCTCATGACCGGGGCGGAGTCCATCCGGGATGTGATCGCCTTCCCAAAGACACAGAAGGCTACATGCTTACTGTCAGAAGCCCCCTCGCGGGTAAGTATTGAGCAGCTCATGGAATTGTCTTTGAAAATCGTTCAATAATACATTTTTTCATTGACAAACAACCTCCATGTTTATACAGATAGCGTACGCGGTTCGTAACTCAATATTTCATACTAAAAAGGAGGATGGTGGTATGTCTCAGAAAAATCAGTGGATGGTATTATGCAGTATTATTTTTTCTTTAATGATGATTTTTTCTTTTGCAGGTTGCGCTAAAAAAGCAGTTAATGGCGATCCAGGAACCGCTTCTGATAAGGTGGTTACGGACGAGAGCAAGGTGGCTGCACAAAGCGGAGCAGCAGGCAGCGAAGCTAAGGCCGCCTCGGCAGCTTCATCGGGTGCCACTACCGAGTACGTGGTAAAAAAAGGGGATAGCCTCTGGTTTATTGCCAAGTACAAGGATATTTATGGCGACGATTTCCTCTGGCCGATCATTTATGGTGCAAACAAGGCCAAGATCAAGAATCCCAATCGTATTTATCCCGGTCAGAAGTTAATTATTCCCCGTGATGGTTTCAGTATGAAGGACATCGAAAAGGCAAGAAAAAAAGCAGGGGCGAAAAAACCATATACACCGCCAAAAGGAAGCACGCCCCCTATGAAATAAAGTATCCGACATGATTTATCCGAGAGGGCGCAAGGAGATCTCATGCGCCCTCTCTTATTTTTAGGGAGTAGCAGAAAAATGGCGAAGTGGAATAAGAACAAAAAGGTTCTCGATCACGAGCATACAGAGTTTTGGCGTTATGAATTAAAAGATGTCGAAGCTCCTAATCTACAGAAGGATGTATTTCCATATGATGAAGTCAGCAGGATCGATTTCGATCACAAGTTGATGGCAATCTCACCGGCTGATGAACTGTTTATTACCGATACAACCTTCCGGGACGGACAGCAGGCAAGACCGCCTTATACAGTAAAACAGATCTTTGATCTTTTTGTGCTCATGAACCGTCTCGGCGGTGAAAATGGTGTTATTCGTCAAACCGAATTCTTTTTGTACAGCACAAAAGATCGTGAAGCCGTCGAAAAATGCATGGCCCTCGGTTTGAAATATCCGGAAGTCACCGGGTGGATCAGGGCCGCCAAAGAAGATGTTCACCTGGTTAAGGATGCGGGCTTGAAAGAAACGGGTATTCTCACCTCTGTGTCAGACTATCATATCTTTCTAAAGATGAATAAAAGCCGCCGGACAGCTATGGACGACTATTTGAATATCGTTCGATCAATTCTTAACGAAGGCATTATCCCCCGCTGTCATTTTGAGGACATCACCCGCGCCGATATTTATGGATTCTGCATTCCCTTTGCCATTGAACTTATGAAACTCCGAGAAGAATCGGGGATTAATATAAAAATTCGTCTCTGTGACACCATGGGTTACGGAATAACGTATCCCGGCGCCTCCCTGCCCAGAAGCGTCGACAAGTTAGTCCGGGCCTTTATCGATGATGCCGGCGTCCCCGGTCACCTCCTGGAATGGCATGGTCATAATGATTTTCACAAGGCCTTGATCAACGCCTCCACAGCCTGGCTTTATGGTTGCGCCGCCGCTAATTCAACATTGCTGGGACTTGGAGAGCGGACCGGCAATCCCCCCATTGAGGCCCTGATCATCGAATATATAGGGCTGACGGGATCAACCAACGGTATCGATACGACGGTCATCACCGACATCGCCCGTTATTTTGAAAAAGAAATCGGCCATAAGATTCCTGCCAATTATCCTTTTATCGGCGCCGATTTCAATGTCACCCGCGCCGGTGTCCACCTCGATGGACTGATCAAATGTGAAGAGATTTACAACATCTTCGATACTACCAAGATTTTGAAAAGACCGATTGTTCCCATGGTAACGGACGTATCCGGCAAGTCCGGGATCGCCTTCTGGATCAATACCCACTTCCATCTTGATGAAGAAGTAGCCATTGATAAGCGCCATCCCGGTATTTCTAAAATTCACAAATGGATAATGGAGGAATACGAATCCGGACGGGTAACCAGCATTTCCAATGAGGAACTCGAAAAACGGGTTCGAAAATACCTCCCCGAACTCTTCATGTCCGAGCTTGACAAGATTAAATACCAGGCTGCTCAGGCCGCGGTAGGGGTCGTGAAACAGGTGATCGAACATCCCGCCATCAAAACTATGATACCAGAGTCGCAAGAACCTGTCATGTTTCACTGCATTGAGGAAAACCCCTCTATCCAGTTTGCCTATGTTGTTGACATGAACGGTCGCAAAACGACACGAAATATTACGAATATCCAGGATAGGGCAAAATATGAAAACTACGGCGTGGGGACAGATCAATCCGACCGGGATTGGTTTATCAAGCCTCTGCAGACAGGCAAGATCCACGTCACGAATTTCTATATTTCCAAGATGACGGGAGCACTTTGTATCACTGTATCAGCCCCGATTGTCGATGACCGTGACGAAATGGTAGGAATCTTCGGCGTGGACATCAAATTCGAGGACTGGGTTAAAAGGGTCGAGGATATTGCCGAAGCAACCCAGATCGCCCTGCGGGCGGAATACGATGAAAAGCAGAAAACAGATCGCTGGCTATAGATCTTTTACTCTTCATCGACTGACCAGTGTTCATATGGCCTTTCGCGGAGATGAGAAAGTGCGGGTGTCAATTCCCGAATAAATCGTGATGGTTTTACCGGCACATATCCCACCCCCCTGCGATAATCGACGGTGGGATAACAGAGGTACAGTTGATCCTTGGCCCTGGTGATGGCCACGTAAAAGAGCCGTCGCTCCTCCTCCTCTCCTTCCGGATCTGCCAGCGCCCGGCCAAGAGGAATCATCCCTTCCGCGCACCAGGGGATGAAAACCACGGACCATTCCAGACCTTTTGCCTGGTGGATGGTACTCAGAATTACCCTTCCCTCCCCCCCTTTATCGTTTGTCTCCCCTTCCTCGCCGATATTGGCAAGGAGGACCATCTCCTGCAAAAAATCTTCGAGAGAGGCGAACTTGGCTGCAAATACTGCTAGCTGATAAAGGTCATCGGTTCGCTGCGTAGCATCGGTGAAGGTGGCCTGCAGATAATTATCATATCCCTTGGTCAGAATAGTTTCGATTATCATCCCGATATCCCTGCTTTCCAGCACGACCAACTCCTTCAAAAGCTCCTGGAGTTTTGCTAGCCCGGGCCTTGCCGATTGTGCCGCCTTGCGAAGAAAATCATCGCCGACAGCGGCAACAAGGGGTTCTTCCTGGGAGGCAAGCCATTGCCAGAGCTTGTCAGCCGTCTGCCTGCCCACGCGGTGATGGAGACACAGGACCCTTTTCCAGGCCATCTCGTCGCGGGGATTGACGGTTATCCGCATGTATGCGGTTACATCCTTTATATGGGCCTGCTCAAAAAAACGGATTCCCGACCGTATCGTGAAAGGTATTCCCCGTCTGGTCATCTCCATCTGCAGGTCCATGGAATGGAAGTGGGCGCGATAGAGCACGGCGATCTCCTGGATTGGATAGCCCTCCCTGATCAATTCGATGATGCGTTGAACCACAAAATTTGCCTGCATCTGAACATTCCTGAGCGGAACCAGCGCCGGGAGGACGCCCTTGGGGCGAATGGCACGGAGAGATTTCTTGAATTGCCGTTCGTTGTTGAGGATGCTCAGATTGGCCATATTCAGGATTTCCGGGGTGCTGCGATAATTCACCTCCAGCCTGTATATCTTACATTCCTTGTATTTTTCAGGAAAATCCATGATATTAGCATAATTTGCCCCCCGGAAGGCATAGATGCTCTGGGCGTCGTCGCCAACGACCATGATGTTTCGGTGGTGGGAGGCAAGAAGATCGGTAATGTCGGACTGGAGAACATTCGTATCCTGATACTCGTCAACGAGGACATGAAGAAATCGTTCCGCATATGAGCTCTGCAGGTCCGGATGTTCGACGAGCAGACGCCGCCAGTTGATAAGTAGATCATCAAAGTCCATGACGTTGAGGCGCTTCTTTTCCAGGCCGTACAGTTGGGTAACGGCAAGAATCGCATCCAGATGAGGCATAAGATAGGGATATCTGTCCTCTATGACATCGGCAAGAGCTTCGTCGGTGTTTCGGGAGAAGCTGATCACCCCCCTCAGGACGTCCCCCCTGGGAAACTTGGGGCCGTCGTTTTTAACTGTTTCGTCAATACAGCGGTTCACCATTTGCTTGGCGTCATCGGAGTCAATAATGAGAAAATTGTTCTCGTAACCGAGGCGTTTCGCATGGGCACGCAATACACGGTGCCCCAGATGATGAAAGGTGCCGCCCCACAGGCGGCTTACGTCCATCTCCATCAGGGCGGCCACGCGTGACATCATGGACCGCGCAGCCTTGTTGGTAAAAGTGGCCAGCAAAATACGCTCGGGAGGGTTGCCGGATTCGATCAGCCGGGCAACCCGGTAGGTAAGGGTTCGCGTCTTGCCGCTGCCTGCGCCGGCGATGACCAGCAACGGCCCGTCCTTTTCCAGGACGACCCGGCACTGCTCATCGTTGAGCTCCTTTTCGTAATCAATCATGCCTGGAGTTGCTTCTTGACTGCCTCGACGGTATCCTTGCTGTTGAGAGATGCAAATTGCTTCAGGAGCCCTTCTTTTTGATAAAACTCAATGAGGGGAGACGTCTTTTTTGCGTAGGTTTCCAGACGGTATTGAATAGCCGCTTCCGTTTCATCATCCCGTTGAATTGTCGGGCTTCCGCATTTCTTGCAGGTCCCGTCGGGCAGGGGCGGATTGCTCTTGATGTTATAGATCTCCTGACAATCGGAATTGGAACATGTTCTCCTTGTGGTCAAACGATCGAGGATAACGTCGCGGGGAACTTCCAGACTTACGACAAAATCAAGCCTGATTCTCAGCTCGTCCATAAGTCCCTTAAGGGCTTCCGCCTGTGGAATGGTGCGGGGGAACCCGTCCAGAATGAATCCCTGTTGGCAATCCGGCTCAGCCAACCGTTCTTTCATCAGTTCCATGATCAGTTGATCCGGGACCAGATCTCCTGAATCCATATACGCTTTTGCCTTCTTACCCAGTTCCGTACCTGCTTTTACAGCGCCCCGGAGAATGTCCCCTGTTGATATCTGTACCGATCCGTCATAATCAGTAAGCAACTTTGCGACAGTACCCTTACCCGCTCCCGGGGCTCCTAATAGAATAATTTTCATTGCTTATACCTCTCCGTAAATAGATTGCAAATCGAGGGACGCACTATAGGAGAAATTCCCGAGGAGGTCAAGAAAATACCATCGCTCCCTAATAACCCTTGTATTGTGGAATAAATTGTAATTCTTTCTGTTGGAAGAATTACATATCTCCAGGGTTTAACGATTCCAAACTTACCGATATTTTTATTTACTATTTCACAATACATTTCAGCAGTCTGTTTTTTAGCTTGAACACTTGGATCACTAATCTCACTTGCCGGTTTAACTTCTACCATTACAATTTCATTATTCAATTCAACTACAAAATCCGGTTCATACTTATGGTTAGCCTCGCCTTCTGCATCTCGCCAGAATAGACCGTCAAACTGATTGGGTGCAGGTCGAAGCCAGTATTGAACCGAGTCATCGCGTTCAAAAATGTACGCTAAGCGCACTTCAAAAGATGAGCGATCAAAGCGATACATCGGGTGACATGCTTTTAAAAAATGTCCGTAAAGCAGTTTGTGCGAAAATGTATCTACTTGAGAGTCAAGCGACACTGGTTTTTCTCCAAGAGACAAAGAAATATTATATTGTTCTAAATAAGGTTTGGGCTCACGCAAATCGGAAAACTGGTAGCCTTCCGATTTCAATTCTTTGTGTATTAAAATCTGTTTATTAATATCTTCAGCAATCGAACGGGCATTACTTTCAATAATTAAAGCTAAATTATCTTCATCAATAGCTTTTTTGCGGTAATGCACTACTGCTTGGTCGGCTAACTTCAGAAGCAAAGGTTTTTGTGTCGGATCATCATAATCAATTAAAGGAAAATCAAGCAACGCCGCAATAATAGTGCTTTGCGGGGTTTGTCTGGCATGTGATCCAAAACTGCTTACTTTTGTCACTTGTGACATTCTGCGACCGGGAACATCTTCACCAAACAAATTTTTCTCGTAATTGTTTTGTAACTGCTCTTCTAAGATGGCTCTTTCATTGGTGTAGGAACGCAACACACCTGCATCAAGATCAAAATCTTTCAAAATTAGCTCGGCAAAATGTGGGGTAATCATTAAACGCGGGATCGGAATATTTCTTTTTTCCATGGTCTTGGCTGATTCTTGAGCAATCTTGGAAAGCTCATCTTTTACATCCACACTAAAAGATCCAAAAAGGGTATCGGGGCCAAAGGATTCTTCTGCCGGTGCGGTTGCTGGTTGTCCGTGAAAGCTGGAAAAGGTATTGGGCTTGATTGTTTCTTCACTGAGCGCTTTGATCAATTCATCTTTTTTCGTTTCAACAATTTTATCCCGCACACCCGGCTCCATCTTTTCTATCTGAGGTAGTTTGGAAACCAGCTCTTCAACTTTTACATTAACGGCCTGCATCACGACTTTATTTTGTTTGATCTCATCGGCAATATTTTGCAGGACAATCGGTTGAACTTCAGTAAAGCATTTTATTTCTTTAGCTTCCCGTTCTGAAATCTGTTCCACCTGGCCTTGAATCAGCGGTGAATCTTTGGCCAGCGCCACAACTTTGGAAAACTGCTCATGCGCGACAAGAACTAATCTATCTACCAAAGGCACGCCAGTTCGTTCCCCATAAGGCAAGCGCAAGCCGCGTCCAATGGTTTGCTCGGTTAAAATGGCGGCGGCAGCTTCGCGCAAAGGAGCGATGGTATAAACGTTGGTTACATCCCAGCCTTCTTTCAGCATATTGACGTGAATGACAATTTCCACCGGATTATCGGGATGCTCCAGCGAAATCAATTTTTCGATATTTTCATCAGCCTCATCCCCGCGCAGCTTCGTATGGATTTGAATGACCTTGCCTTGAAATTCACCGCCCCGAAAATCATCACTATCAATGAGTTGCTGGAGAGCTGCGGCGTGACTGGTGTCTTTGGCCACGACCAGCAATACCGGCTTGACTGTCGGCCTGCTATTATTCAGCGCGAATTCTTTAAGCGCATTTTTTGCACGCTCATGAAAAAAGGCGGCTAATTGCAATTTGCGCGCGTCAGTCTCGATAGAGTCGGGATCAAATTGCGTAAAATCGACGTCCGCTTCCGTCCCCACCCAGGGGTCTTTGACGAGTTTGCCGCGAATGGCATCGCCGAGATTATAGGAATACAGAACATTCTTCATGCGGATTTGCCTGGCATTCCGGCCCGTGCCTTTAGTGCCAAGATAGGGTGTGGCCGTCATTTCCAAACCAAAAAGAGGATCAAGCACATCCAAAGCGCCCAGCGCCGCATCGGCGTGATAGTGATGCGCTTCATCCAGCATGACCACTAAATCATCATGGGCTTGCAGATAATCAAAATATGATTCACCGGCAGTTTCCCAGGCCTTGGTAATACCGCGCTCGCTGGCCATATCCCTTTGGGCAAACTGTTGGATATTAAAAACATTGATTTCAATTTGATTGCCGAAAAGCGTTTTGCCGCGCTGATTGGCATAATTGTCCGTCGTGATAACTTTAGTCGTATTGATATTTATTTCCTGAATACCTTTAAAAACATACTTGGGATTATTCGCTTTACTGAAATCATCATAAAGTTTTCGATAAATGGTCAGATTGGGCGCGACGATTAAAAAATGTTGGATATTGTAAACCAGATATAAATAAGCCACGAAAGCGCCCATCAGTCTGGTTTTGCCCACGCCGGTAGCTAGCGCAAAAGTGTAGGCCGGAAATGATCTTTCAAATTCTTCAAACTCGCGCGCTTCCGGTATGGAGCGGAAATATTCTTTGCTTTCAGCTAATATTTCCGCCGTATTGCCACGCGTTTCTTTTTTCATGCGCGCCAGCAGCTTTTGGCCTGCCGTTGATTGCAAATAATCAGCAAAAAGCGTCAGGCTTTTAGCTTGTGGAATGTGCAGGCTCATTGCGCCGTTTAGGTATTTGATTGCTTCTTCCGGTTTCATGTTTACCCCTTGATATTCTTAATGTCCCCCCGCTGGCGGGTGCAGGGGGTGGATTTTTTTGAAGCGACAAGAATGTTCGTAAGTTACACATTGCCACCTCTTAATCCACCTCCGTCACTCCGTGACACCTCCGCCAGCGGAGGACACTAAATGGTTCTTTCTGCTATTCATCAATTTCCACTTCTTCCATTGCTGATTCCCTGATCGGCAGCAGATACTCTTTTTTACCAAAGTGACAGGCTTTCAAAACGGATTGCGGAATTTTCTTAATCGTAATGCGGCTGTCAATTTTATCCGCACCCGGTTCAAACTTCTTCGGGGTAATCATCAGCGACTCGCCCGCGGCAAGGTGGGCGGCAATCTGCGAAATCATTCCGCTGGTCAGAAGCTGCGTCGTTACATAGAGATAATTTTTCCCTTGCCCGACGCCGTGTTTCCAGTACTGTGTCTGGCTGGGCTGAAAGGTGAAGTTCATGAGCTTGCACATCGCCTTGATCAGTTTGGTGTCGTTATAGAAACCATCAATGACCGGATTGCCGAATTCATCTTGAACAATGAAGCTCGGCGCCAGTTCATAAAACTTGTAAGCGCCGCCGCCTTTCCACCCGATAGCCTTGCTGATGCCGCCCTGATCGCTGCCGTCAATTACTTTATCCAGCCGCACCTTGCAGTGCGTGTAGGCATGTTCGCCCATTTCGATGCCGATGTATTTTCGTCCCATCTTCTGCGCAACAGCGCAAGTTGTTCCGGAACCGAGGAAAGAATCCAAAACCAAATCACCTTTATTTGTTGAGACTTTTAAAGTTCTTTGAATTAATTTTTCTGGTTTTTTCGAGTTTGCAAAAAGAACCCCACCTTCATTAGCTATAGCACCTGTCGTTTTAATGTCCTGCCAAAAGTCACAGGGATTCTTATCTATTCCTGTATCTGCAAAAATTACCTGCAACCTTGGTTGTGTTGTTTCCCTGTTAAAGTCTGTGATGTAATAAAATAAAACCCCTGCCTTAGAAACGGCAGCAGACAAATCTTGATCGGGTATGCTTTCAAATGACTTAACTAATCTTGCTAAACTTGATGACCCAGCAGTTTTAATTATCCGATAAGCATTATCAAATTTCCATTGCTCAATCTGCTCACAGTCCGTTAGGTTTACTTCTCTTATCTTCTGACTTAGAGATATTTTTTTAGCTTTTCCAAGTATCTTTATTGCTTTTAAAGCGTCATCATTATTATTAAAATCCTTATCTTCTAAAGAATTCAAGGCTTGTCTATCTTCTAAAGTAAAATTTTTCAGAAAAATATTATTTTCCCTGTCCCATACTCTATTTTGGTATTTATCAATTTCCGTAAATCCACTAAATTTATCTTTTTTGTACAGTAAAATATGCTCTTTTATTTTTGGGAAACCTCTTTTTAGCATGATTCATTTTCACGCCACTAGCTTCACTCATTTTAACAGAAATAGAATTCACAAAATTACTTCGCAGAAATATTTCATCCATTAATATTTTTAAATAGGCCTGTTCATTATCGTCAATCTGCACAAATATTAAACCATCATCCTTTAAAAGCATTTTTAACAATTCCAGCCGCGGCTTCATGAGCGAAAGCCAGGTGCTATGCTCCACGCTATCGTCGTAATGCTCAAAAGCATTACCGGTGTTGTAGGGCGGATCAATGTAAATGCACTTCACCTTGCCTTCATATTCCGGCAGCAGCGCTTTTAAGGCCAGCAGGTTGTCGCCGTGGATAATCATATTTTCGGTATTCGGATCATGGGCGCAATTGGAAAGCTCAGGGTTTTCTTCCAGAATGCGCGGCTCAATATTGGCAATATCGTATTCGGGATTGTTCTTGCCGATCCAGGTCAGTTCCAGTTTCTGTTTATTTGCCATCGTTATTTTCGTCCTTTGTTCATCGGCAGTTTACCGGCAGCTTTGCCCAGTTTCTTTTCTTCAGCTTTGACGCGGCGTTCCAGCTTTTTCAAATCCTCTTCCGGCGGCAGCTCTTCCGGTTTGATGCCGCTTTTCGCCAGCACGCCGCGAACATCCCGGTTATTTTTGACATGCTCCCCGGCAATCGCCGGTTCTCCATATAAATTATTTTTCTTTACATTGAAATTGGTTATTTCCGTGGCGAGGTCTTTGGCTTTGATGGTGATGGTCGGCAGAAAATCGGCTAAAGGCCGCGCTTCAGGAATGCCCAGTTTTTTCTTCATCTGGATGGTGGTCAGACCGCCGAAGAGCGCCTGATCGCCTTTGCTGCGAATGCGCCCGAACCCCTG
>JANXZC010000107.1 GCA_025355725.1 Syntrophus sp. (in: bacteria) | reverse complement strand
CTTTGCTCCCGGGGGCATCTCCTGAGCCTTTACTTTTATCGACGCCGCCGCGGCAGTCTCCTTCGCTGCGGCGAGTTTCGCCATGCCTTCATCGAAGCGAGCCTGGCCCTCCTGACTCATCTTCGTGATATCTGATGATATTTTGCCGAACTTCTGTTCAACGTCCGGCGTAAAAACCCCCTGTTTTTTCAGGGCCTCGGCGTTGAGGGCGAGCTTCGCCGTCATGGAATCTCCCGCCGCGGCGATGGCGTTGGGCTTGGGGCTGGGGCTGGCATTCAATACTTCCTCGGGGTCAAGACCGGCCTTTTTCAGGGTGTCCCCGACCCGAGCGAGGAGATCCGCCTTCATCTGCGCCTTCATGGCGACAGGGTCGCCCATCTTACCGTCCAGATAACCGCGCATCTCCTTGCTCGCCTTATCAACAATCGCCTTGACGTCAATAGCGGGAATGGGCACGGTCAGGCCCTCGGCGGTGGGATGCTTGCCAGGTTCCGGCAGGGAGGGGGCTATCTTGTGCCTCTTTCTGAACGCCTCGGGCATGACCTCCATGATCCAGGCGCGAATGTCCACGCCCATTCTGTGGGCGGCGAAGAGATTGTCCCCCTTGGGAAGGGCGTAGGGCTGGGAATCGGGGTAGGCCTTGGTCCATGCCTCCCAATCCTTGGCGCCGGGCGCCGCTTTTTCCGGCATGACCACCAGGAAGACCTCCGCCTTTTTGATCTGGGCGTCGCCATCCTTGGAGGGCTTCTCGTCGGGCCGGGCCAGGGCGATGACCGAACAGGCATCGCCGATTTCCTGTTCCAGGAGGAGGGCCTGAAACTCATCGGTTATGGCAACGACGGGGGCGCCATCTTCGGCAATGAAGAGGAGCGGCGTTTTGTCGGAACCGTCCACAAGCTCACCTCCGGCCAGGTCTCCGTCTTTTTGCCAGCCTCCATCTTTCTGCATGTTTCCGGGCAGGATTAGAATTCTGTTTAAAACAGCCTCGTTGAAACGGGGCAGAACCAGACCGGCGGGGATGACAAGATCGTCGCTGCTCGCCGCATCGCCCTTCAGGGTGACGTCTTTTGGCGGATCAGGAGAAGGCTTCAGGCCCCAGACAGCCCGGGAGTCCTTTATTTCCGCAGGGTTTATGCCCAGCCAGGCCCGCTTGATCGTATCTTTCTCGATGCCGAGGTCATGGAGGGCCCTCTGGGCGTCACGGTCGGCCTCGAGATTTCGCCGGCATTGTACAATCAGGGGAAAGCCGCGATCGTGCCAGGGGTTGACCTTCTTCTTTGGGTCCAGCAACTCCTCCGGGGCAAAGCCGATCTTATCGAGCTGGGCGGCAGGGATGGTCAGCCTTACCTTATCCGCCCCTGCCTTGAGACCCGCCGCCGCGTCCTGCCTCACCTTCGCCGTCACCGCTTCAATGTGGGCCAAGCTTTCACCGATCTTGGTCGAGGTCGCCCGCAGGGTTCCCCTCATCCGCTCAAACATGGTCAAGTCGATTTTGACAACATGGCCGAATTTGCCGTGGAGTTCCCGGGACTGGGCCTCCAGACGATCGAGGAGGGCAAGGTTGTCCCCGATGACCTGCTGGCCGACAGCTACGGTCTCGGCAGGGGTCCGGGGCATGACCGGGGCTTTTCCCATAGCCATTTTCAGGGAATGGTCGATGTCTTTTGGTATCTTCTTGAGCCGTTTCATCATCTTGCCGATCTTCTTCGCCGCCTCCTGAAGGGGCGCCATATCCACGGAAACGGACCTGTCCATGGCCTTTTTCTGTTCCTCCAGATAATGCTCCAGAGGAAGGGGCTGGTCTTTCAGCCGCTCCGTGGCAATGAAGATCCTCAGGACATCTTCGTATTCCTCGTCGTATATCTCCGTTGTCCCCCGGTACATGACCACCCCGCGCAGGAGCGTGGGAAAGAGCCACAACGTATCCACCCGGGTGGTGACATTCTGGAAAACCTCCACCGCCGATTTCGGCCCTTCCTTTTTCGTCACGAAGCACCGAATGCGCAGTTCCGGCAGGTGCGATGAGATAAGCTGCATATCGGGGTGCATGTTGAGGATTTCGATTTCTTCGCCGCCCTTGAAGAAAGCTTCGATATATTGATCGACGGGGGCGCAGTTGAAATATTCATAATCCATGTCGTCGGGAAAATAGGGCCACCGTTCTTTCAACCATTTATCGTCGTAGGTCCCGGTCTTTTTCTGCCGCTGCGGCCTCATCATATCGACAACGTCAAATCCGGCGGGATCAGGCCGGTCGGACGGCGAGCCGATGATCCTGGCCCGGTATTCGATATTCGGCAGCGGCGTCCGCAGCTCTCCATCTTTACCAAGCACGGGGGTAATGCCCTTCCCGAGGGGATTGTCAGGAAAATCATCTCCCCCGAAGGCATTTTGCCAGGTAAGGGGCAGCTCGGAAAAAGGGACCGGATCGGTAATGACGTTGACGCCGGCTTTGGTCTTCTGCCACCAGCGGTCGCCGAAAACGGCTATTTCCTTGCGGAGGTCGCCAACCCGGAAAGAAACAGTGGAGGCGTTTCTGACCGTGCCCCGGGGGGAAAAACACGACCCCGTAAGGAGGACTTCGCCGCGCGGTTTCGGCATCCCGGCGTCAAGGAGGGGATTGGGCTTTAACTGATCGGGGATCGTCTTCCACAACTCCTGTTCCGTAAGGGGATCATCGGGGGCCGTGAGATCGAAATAGATAAAAACGGTCAGGGCCAGATAGAGCTTGTCCTGCACCCCGAAGGGTTTCACGAAGAGGGAATGCTGATTTTTTTTATAGACTTTCATCGTTTCCTTACAGATAGAGGTTTACCCGACCGCCCACCAAGCCTGCCATCACCTATCCTCTCCTTAAAGAATGCTGACGAGGGCGGCAACAGTACTCTCTTCAGCGCAAACGTTCGTCTGCGTCGCGATCGCGTACGTGGCCTCGGCGGCTGTATGTACTTTGGAAGCGAGGACTTTTACTTCGTCGCCGGCGGTCTTGGTGTCTTGTCCTATTACATCGATTCGCTCGCCCAGGGTCTTGGTCGAGGCGGCAATCGCCTTGGTCGATTCGGCGATGGCCTTTTCCTCCGAGGC
>JANXZC010000026.1 GCA_025355725.1 Syntrophus sp. (in: bacteria) | reverse complement strand
TTGACAACTTGAATCATCATATCCTTCACTGGGCTCCAGCTGAGATGCAGGCTGTGCTTTCTTCAAATGAGGATAATGCAATCAAGGGTTGATTTTTAATCATTTCAGATAACTCGCACATTTAGTGCCACTGATTCAGGTTTTTCTTTGATGTTCATTTTAGTTCCTTCATGCGTATAACAATTTAATATACGAAACAATCGTGATTAACCTAACTGCCGGATTACAGTGCTATACATTCAAAAATATTTCAAGTTTTATCACCGGGAAATTCGGGAGCTTTTGGGGCATAAAAACGTGGAAACGGCCATTCTGGATTGAGAAGCTGACATCGGCATTGGCGGCTGCAGGACATTACTGGAAGAATTTAGATGATGCTTCTTTTATTTGACTATCCCATCTTAATATGTATGATACGACAAAATAAAAAAAGGTGACTACGATGCATAAAATATTTTCTTTTACCGGCGCCCGGAAGGTCGTCTTCGGCAATGGCTCTTTTCAGCAGCTCCCCGAACATATCCGGGAATTACAGGCCAAACGTCCCCTGATCGTCCTGGATAAACAACTGGCCGCTACGGGTATGAAAGAGCAAGTAGTTGAATTGCTGAAGAAAAGCGGTATGGAGTGTCAAATTTTCGATAAGGTCGATCCGGAGCCGAAAATCTCGCTGGCCGATGAAGGGGCGAAACTGGCCCTGAAGGCCAAGTGTGATATTATCGTCGGCATCGGCGGTGGCAGCGCCATGGACGTGGCCAAGGCCATGGCCGTCCTGGCAACCAACAAAGGCAAGGCCGTCGATTATCTCGGTCTGAACAAGGTCCCCGGCCCGGGACTCCCCAAGATCATGATTCCGACTACAGCAGGAACGGGCAGCGAGGTCACCTTCACTTCAGTCTTCGTCCGGCCGGATCTGAAAAAGAAGGAGGGGATGAACAGCCCCTTCCTTTACCCTGATCTGGCCCTCCTGGACCCGCTCCTGACCGTGAGCCTGCCCCCTGGTCCTACGGCCTCCACGGGGATTGACGCTCTTTGCCACGCCATCGAATCCTATACTTCCATCAACGCCTCACCCATGAGCGAACTGCTCTCTCTGGAGGCCATCGCCCTGATCGCCGAGAACCTGCGGACCGCCGTTCATGACGGGAGCAACATCGTTGCCCGGGAAAAGATGCTCCTCGGCAGCCTCTATGCCGGTCTGGGACTTGCCAATGCCGGGGTCACCGCCGTTCATTCCCTGTCTTACCCTTTGGGCGGGAAGTATGGCATCCCCCACGGTCTGGCCAACACGGTCCTGCTGCCTCACGTTATGTCCTACAATATTTCCGGGGCACAGGAAAAGTTCGTGGATATTGCCGAGGCAATGGGAGAAATGGTTGACGGCCTGCCCCTCCGTGAGGCGGCCTATTTAGCCGTGGAAGCGGTCAACTCCCTTGTCGAAGACTGCGGAGTTCAAACCAATCTGGAGGATTTGGGCATCTCGGAGGACGATTTTGAAGAGATGGCCAAAATCGCCATGACCGTTGCCCGCCCCCTGGCGAATAACCCCCGGCAGGTGACCCTGGAAGACGCCGTTATGATCTACGAGGACGCATTTTGATCAAAACCGAAAGGTGATCTGAAGAAATCCGGAAGAAAGGAGCTGATATTATGAAAAAAATGTTATTTATCATCATCCTGGCAGCGACCCTGGTTTTCCCGTTGATGGCTTCGGCCCAGGATACCTTGACCATAATCTTCAAGGACGGACGGCAACAAGTGGTCAATTACCAGGATGTTCTGAGAATAGATTTTCATTCTTCCGGTGCTGCTGATTATTCCCGCTCCTCCGGTCGGGAAGTCAATATTGAGGGTTTATGGAAAACATCCGAAGGAGATGTCCGGTTCTGGCAAACGGGCAATCAGGTCACAGGCAGTTATCTTCCCAAAGAACATGGAGAGTTGACCGGAGTCCTGACGGGCAATTTATTGAACGGCTTCTGGATTGAAGATATGTCGGACCGGAAATGTTCCTACCCTAAAAATGGCCGTTATTATTGGGGAAAATTCCAGCACGTCTTTGACGGCAACCGTTTCAGCGGTAAATGGGGATACTGCGACACCGAACCGGACAAATCATGGACGGGATCACGATAGCAACCGGACCTTATGCGGCGTCAACACGCCTCTATGGCGAGTTTTTTACTTTTATTGATTGATTAGGAGGATTACAGAAAATGGCCGGTTTTGAGGTTTTCGGCAAGGAAGAAAGACAAGAAGTTATGGACGTCATGGCAACAGGCGTCCTGATGCGCTATGGATTCGATGCGGAACGGAAGGGGATTTTCAAGGTCCGCCAGTTTGAAGAGGAATTCGCCGCCTATTGCGGGGCCGGGTATGCCCTGGGGGTAACCTCCGGCTCGGCGGCCCTCAAGGTCGCCCTGACGGCTCTGGATGTCGGCCCGGGAGATGAGGTAATCGTTCCGGCCTTCACCTTCATCGCCACCTACGAGGCGGTCCTGGAGGCCGGCGCCATCCCCGTCATGGCCGACATCGACGATTCCCTTGGCCTTGATCCTGATGATATCATTAATAAATTGACCCCCTATACCAAGGCGGTCATCCCGGTGCACATGTGCGGCGCCCCGGCGGACATCGAACAGATCGTCGCCGTCGCCCGTAAATCCAATCTCCTCGTTCTGGAAGACAACGCCCAGGGTGCCGGGGGATCGTATCAGGGCAAAAAGCTTGGTACTTTCGGTGACATGGGAATCTTCAGCTTCGATTACTACAAAACCATTACCTCCGGGGAAGGAGGCATGGTCATCACGGACAGCAAGGGCCTCTATGACCGGTCCGACTGGTACCACGACCACGGCCATGATCATAACGTCAAAGTCAGCCGGGCCATGGAAGGGCGATCCATCCTCGGCTTCAATTTTCGAATGAACGAACTCCAGGGTGCCGTCGGTCTGGCCCAGTTCCGGAAACTGGATATGATTATCGCCGCGCAGAAGAAAAACAAAAATGCTGTCAAGGAGTTATTAAAGGATGTGCCGGGACTTAAATTCCGGAACATCCCCGATCCCGCCGGGGATACGGCTACCTTTTTGGGGTTCAACCTCCCCGACGCGGCGGCAACCGAACGTTTTCAGGCCGCTCTGGCGGCGGAAGGCGTGGATATGGTCTGCTTCAAGAGGAATAAGTGGCACTATGTCCCGAACTGGGAACACCTCCTGGCTTGGGCCACGGCGAATTCGAAGAAATTCCCTTTTACCAACCCCGCTTACCGCGGCAAGGTGGACTACAGCATCCGCCTGATTCCCAAGGCGGAAGACATCCTGGGGCGGACACTGTTCATGGGTATCCCGATCCTGATGTCAGCGGACAAATTGGACAAGATCGGCCAGGGGATCAAAAAAGCGGCCCTGCAGATTTGATGGATTTGTAAAAGGAGTAAATTATGATCGTTGTCACCGGCGGGGCCGGCTTCATCGGCAGCGCCTTTGTCTGGAAACTAAACCAGCAGGGAATCGAAAACATTGTCATTGTGGACAACCTCGGAACCTCCGAGAAATGGAAGAATCTCGTAAACTTACGATTTCTCGAATATATCCACAAAGACGATTTCCTGCAGATGATTTACGCCGATCAGGTCCCCTTTACGGCCCGGGCCATCATCCACCTGGGGGCGTGCTCCTCGACGACGGAACGGGACGCTGATTATCTTTGGCGGAACAATTATCTCTATACATGCCGGCTCGCCGACTGGGCTATCCGCAACGGAATCCGCTTCATCTACGCCAGCTCCGCCGCCACTTACGGCGACGGCGCCCGGGGCTTCTCCGACGACGACGCCGTCACACCCACTCTTAAGCCCATCAATATGTACGGCTATTCCAAGCAGGTCTTCGATCTCTGGACCCTGCGCCGGGGGGCGGAAAAGCAGATCGCCGGGATCAAGTTCTTCAATGTCTTCGGACCTAATGAGTATCACAAGGGCGATATGACCTCCGTTGTTTTCAAGGCCTTTCATCAGATCCGCGCCACCGGCCAGGTCCGCCTCTTCAAATCTCACCGCCCTGAATATGCCGACGGCGGACAACTACGTGATTTCGTTTATATTAAGGACTGTATCGAGGTGATGTGGTGGCTCCTGGAAAACAGAGACGCCAACGGCATTTTCAACGTGGGCACGGGCAAATCACGAAGCTGGAACGATCTGATCAACGCCGTCTTTGAGGCCATGCAGTTGCCCACCCGGATAGAGTATTTCGACATGCCCGAGGAATTACGTAATCAATATCAGTACTTTACCGAGGCAAAAATGGACAAGCTCCGGGCCGCCGGTTGTCCGGTCGCCTTCCGCGCCCTGGAGGATTCCGTCCGGGACTACGTGACCGGCCACCTGATGCAGGCCGATCCATACCTGTAAAGATGAAAGCCGTCTGTATCATCCCGTCAAGATACGAATCGTCCCGGTTTCCCGGCAAACCTCTGGCGGACCTTTGCGGCAAGCCCATGATCCAACATGTTTATGAGCGGGTTCTCCAGTCGGGGTTTGTTTCCCTGACGGTGGTGGCGACGGACGATCAACGGATCTACGATGCCGTGACGGCCTTCGGCGGGCGAGCCGTCCTGACCGCCGCCGTCCATCCCTCGGGAACAGACCGGATCCACGAGGCCGCCTCGCTGCTCCACCTTGACGACGAGGACATCGTAGTGAATATTCAGGGTGATCAGCCGCTGTTCAACCCCATCCAGATCGAGGAAGTCGTACAACCGCTCCGGGATGATCCCTCCATTCCCATGTCCACCCTCATCTACCGCATCATCCGGGAAGAGGAAATCGGCCACCCCAACGCCGTCAAGACCGTTTTTGACGCTGACGGGTTCGCCTTATATTTTTCCCGGGCTACGGTACCTTTCGTCCGAGACCGTGATAAGCAGGCCAATTATTACAAACACCACGGGATCTACGCCTACCGCCGGCATTTTCTGCGGACCTTTGCCGCCCTCCCCATTGGCAAACTGGAACAATTAGAAGCCCTGGAGCAGCTCCGGGCTCTGGAATACGGATATAGAATCAAGGTGGTGGAAACGCTTCTGGACTCCGTGGAAGTAGATACGCCGGCGGAACTGGAGCGCGTCCGCCAACTGATGATATTATAGAGGTTTTATATAATGGTCGATCTTGAATACCTGAAAAACATAAATCTGGTCGCCATCCCCAGAATGCAGCAGTTTCTGCGCACCTTCGCCCTGGGACCAAACTATAACATCTTCCAGAAGGTGGATATTGTCTTTGAAAATCTGGAAAATATCCCCAAAGGACAGAACGTCATCTTCGCCATGAACCACACGGACCGGTTCAACTACTGGCCTTTTCAGTATAAATTATCGAAATTGCTGCATTATCCCTGGACTACCGTTTGGGTGAAAGGCAAATACTATCGCAATAAGTGGCTCGGCCGGGGGCTGGACGCTTGCAATCTCATCCCCGTTCCTTCTCTGGGCTATCTGATCGAGGAGTTCTACACCAGGAAATTCAACCGGCGGATCGACCGGGAAGAATACCGCAAGGTCCGCAATGCCATTGACGGCAAGGATGTCGGGACGGGGGAATATGCCGCGCATGTCGCGGAAACGGTCCGCCTCTTCGGGGACGGCTTCATCGAATTCATCCGGGACTACTACGAACAGGTAATGGAGAAAGTGGCGGAACTCACCCGTTTCGCCCTTTTCGAAAAGGGCCTTAGTATCATCATCTTTCCCGAGGGGACCCGGGGAACCCAATTAGGGGAGGGCAGAACCGGCATCGCCCAGGTCGCCCTCCACGCCGGAAAAATGGTGGTCCCTATCGGCTGTAACAATTCCGATCAGGTATATCCCGACAGCCTCCCCTTCGCCAGATCGGGCCGGATCGTCTATCGCATCGGGAAACCATTTTCCGTGGAAGACCGGCTTAAGCCGTTCCGGATTGACGAACCCTTCCGGTTGTTGTCCCGGGAATCTCAGCAGCGATATAAAGACCGGTTTGAAGGGGCGACGACGGTCATTATGGAAAGTATCAATGCCCAGCTCGATGAAGCCTACCGGAGATAGCCGGGACTCCGACCTGGCAGATCTTCTCCTTGAAGCTGCCGGGGAATTGGGCATTACCCTCGCTGAGCGGGAGCTTTCTCTCTTTAGACTCTACAAGAAGGAATTGATCACCTGGAACAGGATCGTCAGCCTCGTATCCGTTAAATCCCCTCTCGACATACCAATCAAGCATTTCATCGACTCCCTGACCGCCCTCCCCCTGCTGCCCCGGGAGGGAAAACGATTATTAGACATTGGTACGGGAGCAGGCTTCCCGGGCCTGCCCTTGAAGATCATCCGCCCCGACTTGGATCTTCATCTCCTGGAGGCGTCAAGAAAAAAGGTCTCCTTCCTTAAAGAACTGACCCGCAAATTAGGCCTGCCGGGTGTGACGATTATTCATGAGCGGGTGGAAGAGGTGATGAAAAATTCGCACCTCCACGAATCCTTCGATTGTGTGATCTCCCGGGCCGCCTTCAAGATGCCTGAACTGCTGAATATGGGCCTTCATTTTCTACGACCCGGGGGGCTGCTGGCGGCCATGAGGGGCCCCCGGGAAGAAGAGACAAACCAAAAAACTGGCCAATCAATTGATATTAAAGGGTATTGCCTTGAAAAACTCGCAGACTTTCGTCTTCCCATAACCGGGGTTTCCCGAAAAATAATTCTCTATAAAAAAATTTAATAATATCAAGTTGTTAAATAATAAACATTTATAAAAAATCCCTTTCAAAAAACCTTTTATTGTGGTAGCTTCCCCCAGAATTAGTCGTCAGAAAAGTCTTGGGAAAAACCTCATAATATCATGCGTAAAATCATAAGCATTGCCAATCAGAAAGGCGGGGTGGGAAAGACCACGACGGCCATTAATCTGGCCGCTTCTTTAGCCACGGCGGAACAGCGCACCCTGCTTATCGATTGCGACTCCCAGGGCAATGCCTCCACCGGGGTTGGCATGGACAAAACGCTGATTAGGGATAAAAATGTCTATCATAGCCTCGTTGGACAGGCGCCTTTGGCGGACATCATCAGGAAAACGCTGCTCCCCTACCTCGATGTGGCGCCGGCTGATCAAAACCTGATCGGCGTGGAAATCGAGTTCGTGGCGATGGAAAATCGTGAAAAGAAGCTGCGCAATTTGCTCCATGACCTGAAAGATGAATATTCCTACATTATCATCGATTGCCCACCGTCCTTGGGTTTCCTGACGATCAACGCCCTGGCGGCCTCGGACTATCTGATCGTCCCCCTGCAATGCGAATATTTCGCCATGGAAGGTCTCGGCAACCTCCTCAACACGCTCCGTCTTGTCCGACAGAGCTACAATCCCACCTTGAATCTCGGGGGGATTCTCCTGACCATGTTCGATGCCCGCAACCTGCTTTCCCACCGGGTCAGCGAGGATGTCCGGAAAAACTTCGGCACCAAGGTATTTGACACGATCATTCCGAGGAACGTGCGGTTATCGGAAAGTCCAAGCCATGGACTCCCCATCATTCTCTACGACATCAAGTCTCGCGGCGCCACAGCCTATATGGATCTGGCCCGGGAGATCATGAAGAACGGGAGGTTATAATGTCAGCTAAGCCATCCCCCGACAAGGGAGTTCGAGGGCAGACCCTCGGCAAGGGACTCGGGGCCATGTTCCCCAATCTTTTAAATGACCTTGGCGATAAACCATCTTTTGTCATGTGCGGGATCGAGGAGCTTTCCCCCAACCGTTTTCAGCCCCGCAAGGCCTTTCCTGAAAAGGAACAACGGGAACTCGTCGCCTCCATTAAAAAAAGTGGCATAATTCAACCGATTATTGTGCGCAAGGCAGACAATGGTTACGAGATCATTGCGGGAGAACGGCGCTGGCGGGCAGCCCAACAGGCCGGGCTGAATGAAGTGCCCGTTATTATTCGCGGGGCGGAGGATCAGGAAATTGCGGAGCTGTCACTAATTGAAAATCTGCAGCGAGAAGACCTGAATCCGATCGAAGAAGGGGAGGCGTACCAGACGCTCATCCAGAAATTCGGGGTCCCTCAGGAAGAACTTGCCAACCGGGTCGGCAAGGACCGCTCGACGGTGGCAAATACCATCAGGCTTTTAAAGCTCCCTGGGGAGGTGAAAAAGGCCGTCACGACAAAGGCCATCACCGGCGGCCATGCCCGCGCTCTCCTGGCCTTCGATGCGCCTGCGGAACAGATTGAAGCGCTGAAGGTCATCATTGCCAGGAGTCTCAGTGTCAGAGAAACGGAAAGGCTCGTGGCCCATATCAGAAAAACCGCCGCCACCAAGGGCACGAAAACCACCAAGAAAAATCAATATATCATGGACATGGAAAAGACGCTGACCGATCGTTTGCTCGCCGCCGTCAGGATTCAGCAGGGTCAGAAATCCGGTACAATTGAAATCCGCTTTTCTTCCCTGGATGAACTTAACCGTCTCTTTAGAAGACTGGCGGATACGGGTTCCTAATGAAATACAAGACTTATCCACAGGTGTGCATAACATTGTTGGCAAGGGGTTGATTAATTGGATCAAGCTTGGAAAGAAGCATATAAAATAATTAAAGAAAATGTCAGCGAACAGAATTTTGAGACCTGGATAAAACCCCTTAAAATTATGTCCATTGACGAACAGGATGCTCGCCTTGCCGTTCCCAACCGCTTTTTCCGGGACTGGTTGATGGATAATTACCAAAATGTAATCGCTGATTCCTTGCGGGCTGCCACGGGGAGGTCCTACCGTATCGACTTTGTCATCACCCATGAAAAAAGGCAGCAGGACAATTCAGCTATGCCCCTAACCGCAGAGAAGGAGACTCGACAGCCGAAAAAATCCCTGCGAGTGCAGCCACTTACCTCATTGAATCCTAATTATACTTTTGAGCGTTTTGTCATCGGCGCTTCGAATCAGTTTGCCCATGCGGCCTCGGTCGCTGTAGCGGAGCAGCCGGCAAAAAATTATAATCCCCTTTTCATTTATGGAGGCGTCGGCCTCGGAAAAACGCACCTTTTAAATGCCATTGGTCTTCACACCCTGGCTACCAATCCCGATATGAACGTCTTTTATGTCTCTGCCGAGTCTTTCATGAACGAACTCATCAATTGCATCCGCTTCGACAAGATGCCAAAATTCAGGGAAAAATACCGAAACATCGAATGCCTGCTCATAGATGACATCCAGTTTATTGCCGGTAAAGAACGGACCCAGGAAGAATTTTTCCACACCTTCAATTCCCTCCACGACTCTGGAAAGCAGATCGTCGTCACCAGTGATAAATTTCCCAAGGAAATACCAAATCTTGAGAGTCGGCTTCGTTCCCGTTTCGAATGGGGACTGATCGCCGATATTCAGCCCCCGGAGATTGAAACCAAAGTGGCCATCATTGAAAAGAAGGCTCAGGAGAACAATATTAACCTTCCTGCCAATGTTGCTTACTACATTGCCTCCCATGCCGAATCAAATATCAGGGAGATGGAGGGATTTCTCCTCCGCACCGTCGCCTACGCGTCATTGAAACATCGCGAAATCGATATGGAACTGGTCCGGGACGTCCTTAAGCACGTGATCCGCAGCAATTCAAAGCATGAGGTCTCCATCGACGACATTGTCAAGGTTGTTGGTGCGAAACTTGACGTCAAAATACCGGATATAAAATCGCGTAAAAAGAACAAAAACATCGTTGCCGCCCGGCAAATATGTATGTACTTGGCGAGGAAGTTAACCAATTCCTCTTTCCCTGATATTGGAGATAAGATTGGCAACAGGGATCATTCCACTGTTATTTATTCATGTAACAAAGTTGAAAAACTTATTGAGACGGACATGAAAATGAAAAAGATCATTGCAGACCTTGAGGAGGCAGTTAACAACATGACATAACAATTCCGCCAAGAGGTTATCAACAGAAAATCTCTTGAATATCCATTTAAAAATAGTTATTTAGGTTATTTATCCGTTTATGAACAAGGCTTTTTACTGATTCTAGTTATATTTTAAATAAGAAAAACTTTAAAAAAGAAAGGAAGAAATCATGGAATTCAGCATCAACAGAAACGTCTTCCTGGATGGCATCCAACGTACCTTGGGTGTTGTCGAGCGTAAGACCACTATCCCTATTCTGAACAATATCCTCATCAGGACCCAGGACAATCAGATAAAGATTGTGGCCACAGACAGGGAAATTGGTCTGATCTCCCGGTATGATGCGAATATTACCGTTCCTGGAGATATTACCCTTTCCGCGAAGAAAATATATGAAATGGTTCGTGAAACTGAGGGAGAAACAATCCATTTCATAAAGAATGACCAGCACCAGGTAACGTTGACCTGTAATAAGGCCATTTACCGGGTACCAGGTCTTCCGGCGGATGAATATCCCAATGTCGTTGATGTGGAAGATGTAACCCTGTA
Source organism: Syntrophus sp. (in: bacteria) (assembly GCA_025355725.1). Taxonomy (GTDB): domain Bacteria; phylum Desulfobacterota; class Syntrophia; order Syntrophales; family UBA8958; genus UBA8958. The sequence continues at coordinate 12,486 of JANXZC010000026.1, read as the reverse complement.
CAAGGTATCGGGGACGTTGCTTGCGGATTTGATCCAAAAAACCGCTTTTGCCGTTTCCTCTGATGAGATCCGGGTCCACTTGAATGGCGTCTTTTTTGAAACGGAAGGGGCGGGAGAAGAGGTAAGATTGAAGATGGTAGCCACGGATGGACATCGCTTATCTGTGGCCCGCGGTCCGGCCGGCGCCACCGGGGGAATGGCGCTGGAGAAAGGCGTCATCATTCCGAGAAAGGGACTGATGGAGATTCGCAAGATCGTTGAAGGTGAAAACGATGTCGATATCGGTTTCGACCATGGCATGTTCATTCTTAAAACGAAGAATCTTACGATAAAAGTAAGCTTGATCGATGGAGAATACCCTGATTACCACCGTGTAATTCCTTCGGAAAAGGGTGTGCTGCTGAAGTTCAGCCGCGATACTGTCCTTCACGCCCTGAGAAGAATGAGCGTTATTTCCAGTGAGCGCTACGCCGGGGTGATAATTGTTTTGGAAAATAACCGCATGGTTTTAGACTCCAATAACCCCGATGTGGGGGAGGCAAATGATGAAATAGAGGTGTCTTACGATGATCAGCAATTACGGGTGAGCTATAATGTGAATTATCTGATCGACGCTATCGAGGTGATCGCTGAAAAAGAGGTTTCCTTTGAAATGAATGTCGGCATGAAGCCGGGCATAATTAGGGGAGTGGGCAACGATGATTACCTGTGTATTGTGATGCCGCTGAAACTGTAAAAAGACGGCATCGTAAAAAGTCCGGATGCTGCGTTGCGCTGCAACCTTCGTCACTGTGGCGTACAACAAGTACGCCTCATGGCTCAGGATTTGCGCGCCTTGCCTGCGGATCTTTTTACGATGCCGTCAATTATGCCCAGAATTTTAGAATTATTACGGGTTCATCAAGATTAAGATATTAAGGAAGAAAATGGAAGAGCAAGAAATAAAGCTTGAAGAAATGAAAGATGATTATGATGCGGACAGCATCAAGGTGCTCGAAGGTATGGATGCGGTTCGGATGCGCCCGGCCATGTACATCGGCAGCACCGGCAAGGAAGGGTTGCATCACCTTGTTTATGAAGTTGTGGATAACAGCATCGATGAGGCGGCCGGCGGTTTTTGCGATACCATTACGGTGAAAATACGCCTCGACAACAGTGTCATGGTAGAGGACAACGGCCGGGGCATTCCCGTGGAGCTTCACAAGGGGGAAGGTGTTTCGGCGGCCGAGGTCGTTATGACCAAGCTCCACGCCGGGGCAAAATTCTCCAACGATAGTTATAAAATATCCGGAGGTCTTCACGGCGTAGGTGTTTCCGTGGTCAACGCCCTGTCTTCACAACTCGATCTCGAGGTACGGAGAGAGGGGCATGTCTATACCCAGTCCTATCGGAATGGCGTCCCGGTTGCCCCTCTGGAAATGGTCGGTAAGACCAGGGGACGGGGAACCAAGGTCACCTTCAAACCCAACGAGGAAATTTTCGAAGAGACGGAATACAGTTTCGATGTCCTTTCCAACCGCCTCCGGGAATTGGCCTTTCTCAATTCCGGTGTCAGGATTTTACTCAGTGATGAGCGTACTGACAAGCAGAGTGAGTTCTTTTATGTGGGAGGAATTGTATCTTTTGTCGAGTACATCAACCGGAACAAGCGGGTGCTTCACAAGAATCCCATCCATGTTAGCGGGTCCCGGGAGGATTGTTTTGTTGAGGTGGCACTCCAATATAATGAAACTTATATCGAAAATATTTTTTCCTTTGCCAACAGTATCAATACCACCGAAGGGGGCACCCACCTCATCGGTTTCCGTTCCGCCCTGACCAGGGTCTTCAATAATTACGGCGACAACAGTAAAATGTTGAAAGGAAAGGAAGGCCTGAAAGGGGATGATCTGCGGGAAGGACTGGCCTGCGTCATCAGCGTCAAGCTGAAAAATCCCCAGTTCGAGGGACAGACCAAGACGAAACTCGGAAACAGCGAGGTCAAGGGTCTTGTCGAAGGCATCGTCTATGAAAAGATCGGGGCGTACCTCGAAGAGAACCCACTGGTGGCCAAGCAGCTCATCGCCAAGTGTCTTGAAGCCTCCCGGGCCAGGGACGCAGCCCGCCGGGCCAGAGAACTGACGCGGCGAAAAAGCGCTTTGGAAGTCGGTTCCCTGCCGGGAAAATTGGCGGACTGCCAGGAAAAAGATCCGGCGAGAAGCGAGATATACCTTGTCGAAGGAGATTCCGCCGGCGGCTCGGCCAAGCAGGGACGGGATCGAAAATTTCAGGCCATTTTACCCCTCCGGGGGAAGATTCTCAATGTCGAGAAGGCCCGTTTTGACAAGATGCTCCAGAGCGAAGAGATCAGAGTTATCATCACGGCCCTGGGAGCGGGCATCGGCGAGGAAGATTATGACATCAGCAAGGTCCGCTACCATAAGGTCATCATCATGTCCGATGCCGATGTGGACGGTCTCCATATTCGCACCCTCCTTTTGACCTTCTTCTTCCGTCACATGCGGGAGGTGATCGAACGGGGCTACCTCTATATTGCCCAACCGCCGCTGTTCCGGATTGCGGACAAGAAAAAGGAAGTTTATATCCACAATGAAGAGAAGATGCAGGAGTATATTCTGGACAACGGTGTCGGTAAGACCAGCCTCATCGTCAGGAACAACGGGGGCGCTGGCGTCCCCATTACCGGCAACCGCCTCCTCAACCTGATCAAGAAGGCCATGCGGATCGAAAGTGTTCTGGATAAGTTCGTCAAAGAAGATAAGGACCGCGATATTGTTAGTGTCCTTGCCGCCGATCCCGGCTTTGCCGAGCATGACTTCCGTTCCGAAGAAGTCCTGAAGGGCGTGACGAGACGGACGGCGATGGCGGTGGGAGAAAAGGTCATTTCCAGCGAGGTAGTGGTTGACCCAGACCGGGGAGGTATGAAGATGACCTTTACGGTTACCCGGGATGGTCTCGAGACTCTCACCTGTATCGATCGCGATCTCTTTCACAACCCGAAATTTACGGAAATCAGGGTTTTGCTAAGCGGCCTGTCCGTAATGGGCGAACTTCCCTATCAGGTTCAGTTTGAAGAAGGCGGAGCTACTCAGGAACTTTTCTCTCTGACTGAACTCATCGATTTTATCACGAATGCCGGCAAAAAATCCCTTTCCGTCCAGAGATATAAAGGTCTTGGAGAAATGAACCCCGGCCAGCTCTGGGAAACGACGATGGATCCGGAGAAAAGGACTTTGCTCCAGGTGCGGGTAGATGACGCCGTCGTTGCCGATGAAATCTTTACCACCCTCATGGGTGAGCAGGTGGAACCTCGTAAGGAATTCATTTACAAAAACGCCCTTTATGTGAAGAATCTGGATCTGTAATCTGAATATATCCCATTATTTAATTTTTTTCAGGAGTCTCAAGAACTATGGATGATCTCTTTCAAAAGAACCTCCCCGTCAATATCGAAGACGAAATGAAGAAGTCCTATATGGCCTATGCCATGACCGTCATTATCGGGCGGGCCGTTCCCGACGTCCGGGACGGTCTGAAGCCTGTCCATCGCCGGGCGCTGTTCGCCATGCACGAGATGGGCAACCGCTGGAACCGTCCCTACAAGAAATCGGCCCGTATCGTCGGTGATATTATCGGTAAGTATCACCCCCACGGAGATACGGCGGCCTACGATACCATCGTGAGAATGGCCCAGGATTTCAGCATGCGTTACCTCTTAGTCGATGGGCAGGGCAACTTCGGTTCCGTGGACGGGGACCCGCCGGCGGCCATGCGGTACACGGAAGTCCGGATGGCGAGGATCACCGAGGAAATTCTCGCCGATCTGGAAAAGGATACGGTTGATTTTATTCCCAATTACGATGAGTCCCTCGAAGAGCCTGTGGTCATGCCGTCCAAGGTCCCCACGCTCCTCTTGAACGGCACCGCCGGCATCGCCGTGGGGGTGGCAACGAATATCCCCCCCCATAATCTCCGGGAGGTCATCGCGGGGACGATTGCCCTCATCCGTAATCCGGACCTGAGTATTGATGAGCTCATTGCCCATATTCCGGGGCCCGACTTTCCGACGGCCGGGTTTATCAACGGCCGGGAGGGTATCCTGTCGGCCTACCGGACGGGTCGGGGCAGCATCCGTGTCCGCGCCCGGGCCATGATCGAAAGAAACGCCCGGAACGATCGGGAGAGCATCGTGGTAACCGAGCTTCCCTATCAGGTAAACAAGGCCAATCTTATTGAAAAGATATCGGAATTGGTCAAGGAAAAGAAAATCGAGGGTATCTCCGACCTGCGGGACGAATCGGACCGGGACGGCATCCGTGTGGTTCTGGACCTGAAGCGGGACGAGGTCTCCGGTGTCATCCTCAATCAGCTCTACAAGCACACCCAGATGGAGACATCCTTCAGTGTCATCATGCTGGCCATTGACAACAAGCAGCCCCGGGTCTTCAATCTGAAGGAAATCCTCAGGAGTTTTATTGATTTTAGGAAGCAGGTAGTCGTCCGACGGACCCGCTTCGACCTGGCGAAGGCCACCGATCGCGCCCATATTCTGGACGGGCTGATCATCGCCCTGACCAACATAGATGCTGTCGTTGCCGTCATCAAGGCTTCGGCCAATCCCCAGGAAGCCAACGTCGCCCTCTGCGAGACTTTCGGTCTTACGGAACCCCAGGCGCGGGCCATTCTGGAGATGCGCCTCCAGCGCCTTACCGGTCTCGAACGGGATAAAATCGACGCCGAACATGCGGAATTGATGAAACAAATCGCTTATCTGAAGGACATCCTCGATAATCCCCACCGGGTTCTGGAGGTCATCACCGCGGAACTGGAGGATATCGGGACCCGCTACGGCGATGAACGGCGGACGGAGATCGTCGTCAGCCCCGATGAAATCGATATCGAAGACTTGATCGTCGAGGAAGACATGGTGGTAACGATTTCCCATACGGGATATGTCAAACGCAACCCCGTCAGTCTCTACCGGAACCAGCGCCGAGGCGGAAGGGGGAAGATGGGCATGGGGACGAAGGAAGAAGATTTTGTCGAAAAGCTCTTCGTTGCCTCGACCCATCAGTATATCCTTATTTTTTCCAGTTTCGGGAAGGTTTACTGGCTCAAGGTGTACCAGATTCCCCAGGCCGGCCGGGCCGCGAAAGGCAAGGCCATTGTCAATCTGATCAGTCTTACCCAGGGAGAGCGGGTGGCCGCGATTCTTCCTGTCAAGGAGTTTGTGGCAGATAGGAATGTAGTCATGGTGACCAGACAGGGGGTCATCAAGAAGACCAACCTGGCGGCCTTTTCCAATCCCCGGAGCACCGGGATCATCGCCATCGGCATCGATGAGGGGGATGAACTCATGGATGTCCAGTTGACCCTCGGTAATCAGGACATCTTCCTCGGAACCCGCATGGGGATGGCTATCCGTTTCCATGAAGAAGATGTTCGGGAAATGGGACGAGGCGCCCGCGGGGTCCGGGGGATTATGCTTGCTCCCGATGATGCTGTCGTGGGAATGGAAATTCCTTCGGAAGGAAGCGGCATGGCCACCATTACCGAAAAGGGCTACGGCAAACGGACGACGGTCAGCGAATACCGTCTCCAGACCAGGGGGGGAAAGGGGACGATCAATCTCCGGACGGCGCCCCGGGTAGGCAACGTCACCGGCATCTGCCAGGTGACGGGCGATGAAGACCTGATGCTCATCAGCGACGCCGGCAAGATCATTCGGGTCCGAGTGGAGGAGGTTTCCCTGATCCACCGCAGCACCCAAGGGGTCAGGTTGATCGATCTCGATGAAAACGAACGCCTCGTCGGCATTGCCAGGGTAGAGCGAGAAGAGGAAATTGAGGAAATCCTGGAAAACGGCGTCGAGGAGACCGATGGTTCTCCTCAGGGGACCGATCTTTTTGACGAAGAGCCCTGAGTATTGTCAGGTCGGGGTGGGGATGGGCTATCGAATCCTTGATCATACTGCCGACATCGGCGTTGAGGTCCATGGCGCCACCTTGGCGGATCTTTTCTCTCAGGCCGCCTTCGCCCTCGTTGATCTCCTGACGGACCGCGCCAGCCTCACTGTGGAGGCGGAAAGGATAATCCGTGTCGAAGGCGCCGATCTGGAAGACCTGTGGATAAATTATCTCCGTGAAATTCTTTATCAATTCAATGGAGAAAGCTTTCTCCTCAAAGATATCCCGGAGATCAAATTTTCAGAACTAAGTTTGGAAGCGTCTCTCCGGGGAGCCCCCTATAACCCCTGCCGCCATACCATAAAGACCGAAATCAAGGCCGTCACCTACCACCGGGCCGAAGTAAAACAAACTCCCGCGGGCTGGCAAGGCGTCTTCATCGTTGACGTTTGAGGGTAATACAAAATGCTTAAAAAGATTGATGATTGCCGCTGGGAAGTGCCCATGACCGGGGGGATGAAAGTGCCCGGTATCATCTATACCAGCGAGCGTCTCCTCAAGGACATGGGGAGCGACGAAAGTCAGAAGCAGGTCGCCAATGTCGCCCATCTACCTGGAATAGTAAAGTATTCCCTCGCCATGCCCGATGTCCACTGGGGCTACGGTTTCCCCATCGGAGGGGTGGCCGCCTTCGACATGGATACCGGGATTATCTCCCCCGGTGGTGTCGGTTACGACATCAACTGCGGCTGTCGTCTCATGACCACCCGCCTGGCCTACGACGAGATCCGGGACAGCATAAAAGAACTGGTTACGGCCCTTTTTCAGAATATTCCCTCCGGCGTCGGGTCGAAAGGGGACCTGAAGCTATCGGTAAATGAAGAGAAAAAGGTCCTCGCAGAAGGTTCCGGCTGGGCGGTCCGCCAGGGCTTCGGGACGCCTGAAGATCTGGAGACCACCGAAGACGGCGGCAGGATGGAAGGGGCCGATCCGGAGAAGGTCAGCGATCGGGCCCTGGAACGGGGACGGGAGCAGCTTGGCACCCTCGGATCGGGAAACCATTTCCTGGAAATCGAAATCGTGGAAGAGATCTTTGATCCCATCGCCGCTGCTGCCTTCGGCCTGGAATTGACTCAGGTCGTCGTGATGATTCACAGCGGCTCCCGGGGATTGGGATACCAGGTATGCGATGATTATCTGGCCCGGATGGTCAAGCATAGCGGCGAGTTGGGCTTCCCCCTGCCGGACCGGCAACTGGCCTGCGCCTTCCTTAAAGACCGCCGGGGGCAGGATTATTATGCCGCCATGGCCGCCGCGGCCAACTACGCCTGGGCCAACCGCCAGATGCTCATGCACTGGACCCGGGAAACCTTTGAAAAGACATTGAAAAAAGGCCCCCGGGACGTAGGTATGAAACTTCTCTATGACGTCTGCCACAATATCGCCAAGATCGAAACTTTTCCGGTCGATGGTAAAGAGCTACAGCTCTGCGTCCACCGGAAAGGGGCAACCCGGGCTCTCCCCCCCGGTCACGCCGCCCTGCCGCCGGCATATCTGAAGGTCGGACAACCTGTTCTGATTCCGGGTAATATGGGTACGGGGTCGTATGTCCTGGTCGGGACGGAGAAGGCCTACACGGATACCTTCGGCAGCGCCTGCCACGGGGCCGGCCGGGTCATGAGCCGCACCCAGGCCATGAAGGCCGGCAAAGGGCGGTCCATTCACCGGGAAATGGCCGATCTGGGTGTGACGGTCATGGCCAGCGGCCGGGGGACCCTCAGCGAAGAGATGCCCGCGGCCTACAAGAACCTGGACGAAGTCGTCGCTGTTGTCCACCGGGCCGGTCTGGCCCAAAAGGTGGCCCGCCTCCGGGCCGTGGGCTGCATCAAGGGCTGAAACCGTTAAAGACCAATCATCTAAAATAACCAGATGTGATCCAGTTCATCGCCGGATTTTCCATCCGTTTTCCTTTCCCTGACCACCTGAGCGGGCATCCCGGCAACCAGCGTATTGGCGGGAACGTCTTTTGTGACCAGGGAGTGAGAAGCGACAATGGCCTGCTCCCCGATGGTGACGCCGGGAAGGATGACCGCGCCGGTATAAATCTTGGCATAATCCTTGATTACGACCGGCTTATATTCTCTGATGATATGCGACGACTCCGAGTGGCTATGCGTAAAGATTCTTACATCCTCAGTCAGGCCAACGTGATTGCCGATGATCACGCCTCCTTTTGAGTCAACAAACACACCGCGGTTGAAAAAGACAAAATCTCCGATCTCGATGTTCTGTCCGAAATTGAACCGGAAATTCTCCTCCGCAATGAAGCCGATGCCGCATTTTTTGAAAAGCCGCTCCGCAATGAGTCTCCGGAAAAGGATACCAAAATTGGCATCCAGGCAGATGGGAAGCTTGTCGAAGGCATCCCAGAGAAAATGAAGGTAGCGTTGTTCCCGGGTGAAAGGCTTTTCCCGCCCCATGGGAAGGAGTTCACTATACAGGGTCAACTCTTCCAGATAAGCTTGCGAATATGCCCGCCCATCAAGAATCCGCAGGATGCGCAACGTCCCCTCGGTGTCCAAACCATTTCCGAAAATGGCGCCGATCTCATCAAGTTTAAGATCAATCTCTGTTCCCATAAGTCTCCCTCCCAAGCTTACGTTACGCGTCGCCGACTTTCCGTGTCAAGGAAGAAATGTGTGCGGCGTTCCCCCCGAAAGGGCGATTTATCCTGTACCGGGAAGCTGACATCCTTTCTCGACAGGATCAAGGATGAAAAGCAGGGGGGTTGTTCTCCGGGAATGGGGGTGCACGAAAAATGGTGAAGGCCATGCCCCTGGTGAGGGTGCATGGCCTTCGGGTGTGACTCGCAATCCTTATCTATAGTCAAAAAGGGATTGCCAATTTCGGTCCCGGCTAAAAAGAGAAACTTGCCGCCAGGCCGCCGTAAATGAACGAGCTGTCTCGGTCGGCCGGGGTTTTCCCGCTCAGGCCGAATCCCTTCATTTCATTCTTTGCATCTTCCGAAAGCGGGAAGACATAGGAAATCGTCGGCGTAAGGGTGATATACGATGTCGCCTTGATGGGCAGACTGATAGTCAGATTTCCATCATGGAAGTTGCTGAATTTATCAGTGGTCGCCACGGCGTTCCCGTTAAACTTGGGATAGGTGGTCTCGTCAGTGCTTTGCAGATAGCTCGCCGTTGCCGCAAGTTTCAGAGAAATCACCTTGTTGAATTCGAACAGATGGGAAACACCCAGCAGGAAGTACCAGTTGTGGTAATGGTCGATTTCCCTGTAGACCGTCAAGGTCGGTGTGAGAATCGTGTTCAGGCCCACAGTGGCGAAAATCTCCTGGGAGTCCATCCGTTTTGGTGCATCCGGATTGAGGGCGCCCAGGCCGTAGTAGATGTAGCCGCCGCCCAGGTTGAAGAGCCCCAGGGTCTTCGAGTACGACAGGGTTAAATCCGTTTCATTCCATGTGCTGCTGTAACTCTTGCTGGGGTCCGTGCCGCTATAATAGGGACGGGTATCCAGGTTGCCCCAGACGTTGGCGGTAAAGCCTTTGTAGCCGATTGTCGCTGACGGCTGAACGACGAGACTGTTCCGGCTCAATTCATAACCCCTCCAGATATACTGGCTCAATGCTGACACGGTAAAGTCACCCGTGGGCTTTTCCTCTGCCGTTGCTGCCGGTGCTTTGGCGGTCTCGACAGGGACCTTCGTTTCCGCCGCCGGTTTCTCTTCCGCAGCGGAAACAAAGGTAAAGCTGAAAATCAGTAGCAGCGACAATAGCAACGCTGTTACAATTTTTTTTGAATACATAATCATATCCTCCTTCGATAATAGTTAATATTAAGGATGTTTCTCCGGTTTGCAGAATTGAGAAACATCGATTCCGTATTTGCGGATGCGGTACATGAGGATTCTCCTGCTCGTCCCCAGTTGTCTTGCCGCCGCCGTCCGATTGCCGCCGGTTCGCTGTAAGGCAGATGCGATAATGTGCCTCTCGAAATCCGACACGTTGCTTTTCAAAAGATCTTCCGTGGTGAGCGATTGCCTGTTTTCCATATCTCCACCTCCAATTCCAAATCAAAGCGCTATCTTTGTTGGCTGCATCGTCGTCTCCTCGGCGTATTTCCCTATACGCCTGCGTCACCTCCTCTTTGCCGCCTCGATATCATCTTTGTTTTGAAACCGGCAAAACACACCCGCGCCCGGTGTGGGCACGACGAGATATGAAGAAGCCTGGGGCTATTTTCATGTCTCGTCGTAAAAGGTCATCCGATGGCGATGCCGCCCCGCTCTCCTGTCCTGATCCTCATGACGTCTTGCAGATCGAGAACGAAGATCTTGCCGTCGCCTACCTCGCCGGTGCGGGCGCTCTTGGTGACGGCGTCGATGGCCCGATCCAAGAAATCTTCATTGACGGCGATCTCGAGTTTCACTTTTTTCAGCAGGCTTCCCGCTTCCTTGGCCCCCCGGTACACTTCCGTGACGCCCTTTTGTCTGCCCCGGCCCAGGACATTCGACACCGTCATCAGCGGTATTTCCGCTTTTTCCAAGGCGGCCATGACCTCGTCCAGTTTATGGGGCTGAATAATGGCAATTATGTATTTCATGGTTTTATCTCCTTTCCTATTCGATTACCGTGTAGGCGGCTTCACTCTGTTGCGTCAGGTCGAGACCGATGGTTTCGTCCTTTTCCTTGACCCGGGCGCACATGAGGGCGTCCACCAGCTTGTAGATTATAAAGGTCATGACGCCGGCGAAGAGGGGCGCAACGGCGGCCATAATGAGTTGCGGCCAGAGCTGGGCGCCGCCGAAAAAGAGACCGTTCGCCCCGGCGGAGTTGACTGCCTTTTCCGCGAAGAGGCCTACGGCGATGGTTCCCCAGATGCCGCCGACCCCATGGACACCGAAGGCGTCCAGGGCGTCGTCGTAGCCGAGCTTAGCCTTGATCACGGCGACGGCCAGATAGCAGATGAAGGCAACGATAATGCCGATGAAGATGGCGTTCATGGGGTTTACAAATCCGCAGGCCGGGGTGATGGCCACCAGTCCCGCTACGGCGCCGGTGACGGTCCCCAGGATCGTGGGCTTGCCGTGTTGCTGCCACTCGATGAGGGCCCAGGTAAGTCCCGCCGCCGCTGTGGCGATATGGGTGGTAACAAAGGCGTTGGCAGCGAGGTCATTGGCCGCCAGAGCGGACCCGGCATTGAAACCGAACCATCCGAACCAGAGCAGGGCCCCTCCCAGGACGGTAAAGGGCAGGTTATGGGGTCGGAAAGGGGTCTTCTGGTAGCCGACCCGTTTGCCCAAAAGCAGGCACAAGACCAGGGCCGACACTCCGGAGCTGGCATGGACGACAATGCCCCCGGCAAAATCCAGGCCACCGAGATTCCTCATCCATCCGCCCGTTCCCCAGACCCAGTGCGCCAGGGGATCATAGACCAAGGTCGCCCAGAGGATCGTAAAGACCAGAAAGGCGGAGAACTTCATCCGTTCCGCAAAGGCGCCGATCATGAGGGCCGGGGTGATGACGGCGAACATGCACTGAAAGATCATGAAGACGGAATGGGGAATAGTGGCGGCGTAATCAGCGTTGGGTTGCCCCCCCACATAATTGAGCCCCGCCCATTTCAGGCTGCCGATAATCCCTTGACCCGTATCGGGACCGAAAGACAGGGAATAGCCGAAGAGAACCCACTGTAAAGAAATAACGCACATGATGATGAAGCATTGCATCAGGATGGAAAGGACGTTCTTCCTCCTGACCAGACCTCCGTAAAAGAAGGCCAGCCCCGGTATGGTCATGGCAAAAACCAGGACCGTGGACATCAGTACCCACGCTGTATCGCCTGTGTTCATAATAAACCTCCTGACAAAAAATTTTCCTGAAGTGAAGGATGATCAGAGTAGATCAAGGACCGTGCCAAAGGGGTTTTACGCAGTCATGTAGATGATTGTATTGTGCTAATTGTTGTTGACTCCCATGCCGCATGGCTTAGGGGTTGGAACAGTATTGTTTGATCAATGCGGGTATGGACAAAAATGTATCAAATTCTGGTGGGGTGGGAATGTATCAAGGGAGGAATGGTTTCTTGGTCCCAAGGTAAAGAGGCTTCTTATTTGTGTTGGTGGTTCATTTTCGCTTATCCGCTCAAGGACATCTTACCTAGAAAGAGGATGAATTTACGTAGCAGCTCTTCATCGAAACATCCTTTCATGCCCTGATCGCGATCATCATTGGCCGCATCACCATCTTCCCCCCCCTTTTTGGGTTTTCCGATCATGATTTGTGCCGCTTTTAAGGGCGGTATGGGCTCCTTGTACGGTCGGCGCGAGGTCATGGCGTCAAATACATCGGTGATTCTCAATAAACGGGCCAGGATGTTGATGTTCTTGCCATCAACGTTCATGGGATATCCCCCGCCCTGGTAATCCTCATGGTGATGCAGTATCGCCTTCTTGACAAATACGGGGATATCCGTATCCAAAAGCATAGCCAAACCATTGAGGGGATGGCGTTTCATTACTTCCCACTCGACCTCCGTGAGAGGTCCGTCTTTGTTAATAA
>JANXZC010000025.1 GCA_025355725.1 Syntrophus sp. (in: bacteria) | reverse complement strand
GTCACCATGTTCTCGAATCCGTTTTGCAGAAAGCGGTAAAGCGGGCCGCCCAACAAGCCGGGATTGACAAGAAGGTCGGTTGCCACACGTTACGCCACAGTTTCGCCACGCATATGCTGGAAAACGGGGTCAATATCCGTGTCCTTCAGGAACTGCTCGGCCACGCGGATGTAAAGACCACCGAGATCTACACCCATGTCATGGCCCGTGATATCCGCGGTTTGCAAAGCCCCCTCGACCGCATCTGAAAAATGCAATTTATTCCCAGATTTCGAGAATATACATTTTTTATTGAATGCCAGGATTAATAGATTTGGGGATACGCGGCTATCGAAGAAGACGTGGAGGCCTGAGTGATGCCATTTCGAGAGCTTGGCAACCATTGTCATTTAACATAATAAAATTAAGTAGTCTGCCTGTTATCCCTCCCTCTTTGCGGTGGGAATAGAACCGATCGCTGGCGCAGGACGTGCAGATATCCGCCTCCAGAATATTCTCCGGAGGAACCCCCAGCTCTTGAAGCTGATGACGGTTAGCGAGGGCAAGGTTCAGCTTCCACTTTCCCATCTCCCGGCCCATGCCCATTCCCGTCTCCGTCTCCGGCCCTGGCTGAGAGGTAAAAATTTTATCTCTTGCCGGGTGGAATTCCATCGCCTTATATACCGTAGCATCCACTTCATAACAACAAGCCCCGATGGCGGGACCTATGGCCGCCTGGACGTCCTGAGGCCTTGTCCCGTATCGTTCGGAAAGCAACCTTAGCACCTTTCCCGAAATGTTCAGGGCCGAGCCCCGCCACCCGGCGTGCACGGCGGCAACGATTCGTTTTTCCGTATCAACCATTAGTACGGGAACGCAATCGGCCGTCTTCATGCAAATGGCCAGACCAGGCTGGTTCGTAATAATGGCGTCATAGTCCATATCCTGCTGGTCAAAGGTTTGGGATTCGGCATCGTCCATGGCAAGAATGCGGTCCCTGTGAACCTGATGAACCTGAAAAAAATTCCGTCTTGAGACACCGAAGGCAGCGGCAACTATGTCCCAGTTTTTGCTTATGTTTTCATCGGTGTCGCCCTCTTTCAGGCTCATGTTGAGGCTGGCAAAAGCGCCCTCGCTGACCCCGCCCCGGCGGGTGCAGAAGGCATGGGTAAAAAAGGGATAGGCCCGCCAGGCAGCCGCCTCGAAGTACTCAATATTGCCCTGTTTAACAAGTTCAAGCATTATGTCTCCTGAAGACTGGTCAGAAATTTACAGAGATCTTCCATATCCTGGGGAAGGGGAGCCTCGAAAGCCAGATTCTGACCGGTGGCCGGATGGGTAAAGGCAATCCGGTGGGCATGGAGGGCCTGCCGGGTCATTTCCTTGAAGCGGCGGCGGATGGACTGATCGGAAATATCCATGATTTTCCTGGAACTTCCATAAATCTTGTCCCCCACCACAGGATGCCCCAGGGCGGTCAGATGGACCCGGATCTGATGGGTCCGCCCCGTTTCGATAGCAACGTCAAGGAGGGTAACCATACCATATCTTTCCCGGACCTGCCAGCGGGTGACGGCGCTTTTCCCCTGGCGGCTCTTCGTAGACATCTTCTTTCGCTCGACGGGATGCCTCCCCACCGGCAGGTCGATAACTCCTTCATCATCCGTAACGTCCCCATAAACCAGGGCCAGGTAATGCTTTTTCACCCGTCGGGCTTCGAAATGTTCCGCCAGGGTCCGATGAATCTCATCGGATTTGGCCACAATCATGAGTCCCGAGGTGTCTTTGTCGAGGCGGTGGACAATGCCGGGCCGGAGGACGCCGCCGATTCCCGAGAGATCATGGCAGTGGTAAAGAAGGGCATTGACGAGGGTGCCCTGGCGATTGCCCGCCCCGGGATGAACGACAAGTCCGGGCTGTTTGTCGATCACCAGGAGGAACGAATCCTCATAAACCACTTTTAAAGGTATGTTTTCCGGCAAAACACCGCTGTCTGCCGGTTCGGGAAGTTGCAGCAGCACCTCGTCCCCCGGTTTCAGCCGCGAAGAGGCCTTCGGCATCTTATTGTTGAGAAGGACATGTCCTGCCGCCACGACCCTCGGCATCTGTGAACGAGACAGAGAAACCTGCCGCCGGGACAGGAAGACATCGAGGCGCAGCCCCGTCTCGTCCTCCCCTACGACGAAGTGTTGTGTCTTGGTGGGTTCTGTCATTACCGCAATGACTCTGAGGGGGGTGCTGCGGAAGTCACTGTCTTCAAACCTTCCGGAATAAAGCGGAATTCATCCTCTTCCACGGTGCGCATATCCATAAGGACATCTGCGGCCGCGATCCGGGCAATGATGGGGATCTCCAGAAGTCTCAGTTTCTCCTCCAGACGAACGGCAGACATGAGCAGCGGCGTCATGACCACAAGCATCGTGGGAATCTCCTGCCCCGGCAGGGAACCACCCCCCGCCGCCGACATTCCTTCTTTCAGAGAAAAGCGTATCCCTTCAAGATTGGCCCTCTTCAGTTTCCGGAGCAGCTTTTTCGCACGGGCGGCAACCCCGTCCAGAGGCTCCGTCAGGGCCTTGAGAACCCGCAAATCCTTTCTGGCCCGCTCCGGATTCAAATAATGGATCATCGTCGCCTCCAACGCCGCCAGGGTGAGCTTGTCGATACGCAAGGCGCGGTTGAGGGGGTTTTTCCTGATCTTCTCCAGAATCGTCGCTTTGCCGATAATGATCCCGGCCTGGGGACCACCGAGGAGTTTGTCCCCGCTGAAGGTCGCCACATCAACGCCGGCGGCGACAACATCTTCCACCGTCGGTTCCCGTTGCAGGCCGTGCAGGCCCAGGTCGATCATACACCCGCTTCCCAAATCGTTCATCACCGGGATGCCGTGTTCGTGACCCAGGGCCACCAGGGATTTGAGATCCACTTCTTCCGTAAAACCAATGATCCGGAAATTGCTCGTATGAACCTTCATCAGCAGACGGGTATCGGCGCCGATCGCCTTTTGATAGTCCTTCAGGCGCGTCCGGTTCGTCGCCCCCACCTCGCGCAGGCGGGCGCCGCTTCTTTCCATTACCTCGGGGATGCGGAATTCCCCGCCGATTTCGATCAGTTCTCCCCGGGAGACAATGGCCTCACCTCCCAGAGCCAGGGTATTTAGGACCAGCAGGACGGCGGCGGCGTTGTTATTTACCACCAGGGCGTCTTCCGCCCCGGTCAGACGACAGATGATATCCCGCACATGGTCGTAGCGAAGTCCCCGCTCGCCTTTTTCCAGGTCGAATTCAAGGTTGGAATAACCACGGCTGACCTCGATGATTCGGTCCAGGGCGGAGGCGGCAAGGGGGGCCCGACCCAGATTGGTATGAAGGATAACCCCGGTGGCGTTAATCACCCGTCGGAGCCGGCAGGTATGCAAGCCCTCGATACTAAGAATAATTTCTTCCGCAAGCCCCGCCGTGGAAGGGGGAGAAAATCCCCTCTCTCCCTCTTTCCAGGCCATGATTTTTCGGCGCCAGTTCTCGACCGTTGACCGGCAGGTCTCCTTCACCAGGGGCCTGGGAGCCCTGTCGAGGAATCCCTTCTTCTCCAGATCGAGGAGGAGTTCGTCTATCTTGGGCAATTGCTTCAACCATTCCCTTTTCCTGTCATCCATAGCTTTCTCCTGTCGGGACAACCATCCCCACCCTAACCTTCCCCTTGAAGGGGAGGGAAAATTCGGATTTTTGCAAAGACTTTATCCCGGAAGCTTCTCCCTGCAGAAATCACGAAAATTGTTTACGGAAGTGAAAAATTCCCGCATCATGATTACCCAGCTATAGCACCCCTTGTCGGTCAGGGTCAATCGGCCCTTATCGTAGCGGAGACGTCCCGCCAGAATAAAGGACAAAATCTCAAACCAGAGATAAGAACAGGGATTTACACCATATTTGTCATGTAAAGTATTCATGTCGAGACGGGTTCCAAAAAGCTTCATCAAAAAATCGTAACGCAGCTGATCCTTCCGGCTGAAGACCCGATCCGCCATAAGGGGCGCCTCCCCCCGATCTATTTTCTGCATGTATTCCCGGATATTGAAGGTATTGGCATAGCAGACGCCGTTCAGGAAACCGATGGAACCGCTTCCCAGGCCGGCATATTCGTCATAATCCACAATATACTCGTCTATCATGCTGGCCTTCCGGGAAAAGCACCAGGCCGAGGAGAACCGGTAGGTCGGCATGAGCCGTCGGAGGATCTGGACATAGAACCGCTCTTCCCTTCCGTAATCAACCTTCCCCAGGGTTTTCGCAACCTCCTGACGGGTCGAGTCCGATACCATCAAGGGATAATAGGTCACCTGATCGACGCCGATCATTAAAAGGGTCTTCAGATCCTGGTCAAGGATCTCGGGCGTCTGGGAGGGGAAATTGAACATCATGTCGGCGTTAAGGGTATCGAAGCGTCCGCCGATGGCGGCAAGACGGGCGGCAATGTCCTCTCCGGCACCGTATTTCTCAAAGCGGTCCATGTCCTTGAGCAGGCCGTTATCGAAGCTCTGAACCCCCACGGAGAGGCGATTGACGCCGGCCTCCTTCAAGATCCG
Organism: Syntrophus sp. (in: bacteria); assembly: GCA_025355725.1. Classification (GTDB taxonomy): domain Bacteria; phylum Desulfobacterota; class Syntrophia; order Syntrophales; family UBA8958; genus UBA8958. Next base: position 23,274 of record JANXZC010000025.1, on the reverse strand, counting down.
GAGCCGGTCTTCCGTCAAGTGATTGGGGTTCGTTTCCACTGATATTTCCCGGATGGAAAAACAGTCTTTCGCCACCCGGAGGGTCTCGGCCAATTCCTCGATCATCACCGTCGGGGTACCGCCGCCGACATAAACGCCGCCAAAATCATAGCCCCGCTCGCGGTAGAGTTGAATTTCTATCCTCAGGGCCTGGAAATAGCTTCTGCACACGGATTCATCGAAGAGAAACCGGTTAAATGAGCAATAGGGACAGAGCTTCTCGCAGAAGGGTACATGGAGGTACAGCAGGCGAGGCGTTTGTTTGGGGGCAAAGGGAAGAACGGGGGGCTTGCCTTCCTCGAAACGCATGGCCCGGGAGAACTCCCGGCGGACGACAGTGGTAATGGTTTGATTGATCATTCTCTGAATCATAACGTCTCCCCTATCAAATCATCGGAATATATTCAAGATTATTCGGCATCGCCGCGTCTTGCATAAATCCTTCTCCGGTGTTATAGGGGGCAGCGAAAGATTCATATCAAACGAGGTAGAAATACGGCAATGAAAAAAGTCCTGGCCCTGTGGTCAAATGATCAGATCAATGAAGAAGAATCACGCATTCTAAGGGCGACATGCGCCGATCTTCCCATTCCCCTGGACGCGGAAGCAAAGAAGTCCGTCCGGGACCTCGTCGAGGCCTTTCTCGAACGGGATGACGCTTCGGGACTCGCGGCCCCTCAAATCGGCATCTCCAAGAAAATCATCATCTTCCGCAATCGGGGATTTTCAAAGGACGGAGCCTCCGACGGCACCTGGACCAGGAAAGACGTCGAGGTCCTCATCAACCCTAGAATTACCCAGAACCGGGGCAATCAGATCGTCCTCGCGGAAGGTTGCCTTTCCTGCCCCGACATCAAAGTGGAAATTGCCCGCTATCCGGAGATCAAGGTGCGGGGATTCGATGTCCACGGCCATAAAATCGGCAAGCGTTATCTCGATTTTGTGGCCCGCATCGTTCAACATGAACTGGACCATCTGGAAGGCAAACTGATTGTCGATTACGACGAAGGGTCCTTTTTCGTACCCAAAAAGAAACGCAGTTTCTTCGAGACACTGTTCCATAAACAATCCGGCTGAAATACACAGCCCGCCTTTCCTGGACCTGCATTCCCAGAACCGGCCTATCCAGGAGAAATAGATGAAGGAGCACTGAGCCATGACGCAACCGAACAACCCGCCCCCGACAGATTTTATCCGTGATTTCATCGAAGACGACCTCAAAACAAATAAAAATGACGGAGTCGTCGCCGTCCGCTTCCCCCCGGAACCGAACGGCTATATCCATATCGGACACGCCAAGTCGGTATGCCTGAATTTCGGTATTGCTGCCCAGTATGGAGGAACCTGCAATCTCCGGATGGACGACACGGACCCGGCCGGCGAGTCCCTCGAATATGTCGATTCCATCATCCATGACATCCACTGGCTGGGATTCGACTGGCAGGGGCGCCTGTTCTTCGCCTCCGATTATTTTGAACAACTATACCAGTTTGCCGTTGCCCTCATCAAGGCAGGCAAGGCCTATGTATGCAGCCTGAGCGCCGAGGAGACAAGGGAACACCGGGGGAGCTTCACCGAACCGGGCATCGATAGTCCTTATCGTAACCGCTCCATCGAGGAGAATATTGACCTCTTTGCCCGGATGCGGGCCGGCGAATTCCCCGATGGAGAACATGTTCTCAGGGCCAAAATCGACATGGCCGCTTCCAATATCGTGATGCGTGACCCGATCATGTACCGCATCAAACGGGAACCTCACTTCCGGACCGGAACCGACTGGGTCATCTATCCCATGTACGATTTCGCCCACTGCCTGTCCGACGCCCTGGAAGGGATCACCTATTCCATCTGTACCCTGGAATTCGAGAATAATCGTCCCTTGTACGACTGGTTTGTAGAGCAACTGATTCCCGGACGCCGTCCCCGGCAGATTGAATTTGCCCGCCTCAATGTCAGCTACACGGTTCTAAGCAAGCGAAGGCTAATCGAATTGGTGGAAAAGAAATACGTCTCCGGCTGGGACGATCCCCGGATGCCCACGGTGGCCGGCATGAGACGCCGCGGCTACACACCGGAGGCGATCAGAAAATTTGCCGCCGCCATCGGGGTGGCCAAAAATGACAACCTCGTGGACGTTGCCCTCCTTGAACACTGCGTCCGCGAAGACCTGAACGAGCGGGCGCCCCGGGCGATGGCCGTCTTGCGGCCCCTCCGGGTGGTCATCGACAACTACCCGGAAAATCAGGTCGAAGAGTTTGAATGCCCCAACCATCCGCAAAATCCGGAAATGGGCACCCGGAAGGTTCCCTTCTCCCGGGTTCTCTATATCGAACACGATGATTTTCTTGAGGATCCACCCAAAAAATATCATCGCCTCGGTCCCGGGCGGGAGGTCCGCCTCCGGAATGCCTACGTCATCCGTTATGAGAGCATGGTGAAAAACGAACAGACCGGTCAAATCGAGGAAATCCACTGTACCTACGACCCGGAGACCCGCAACGCCCCCCCGGCGGACGGACGGAAGATCCCCGGGGTAATCCACTGGATAGCGGCGGATCATGCCGTCCCTGCCGAAGTGCGTCTGTACGACCGCCTATTCCGGGTTCCCGAACCGAAAGATGAAAACTATACTGCCGATTTGAACCCCGACTCTCTGGCAATCCTTGCCAAATGCTATGTAGAGGCCAGCCTGAAAGATACAATACCGGGAACGGGTTATCAGTTTGAGCGACTTGGTTATTTCTGCGCGGATTTGAAAGATTCCCGGCCCGGGAAACCCGTCTTCAACCGGATTGTCCCCCTCCGGGATTCATGGGCCAAAATCGCCGGTAGCCCTCATTGATAATCATGAATGGGGTGTCTTCGCGGCAGCGCCTTGATGGAGGATGTCACTTCTTGAAAAGGTCGCTGTGTGTACCGGTACGTTCCAAGCGGAGCGAATCCTTATCTGTTGTGTAAATGAGTATCCAGTCGGCCTCAATATGACAGTCACGCGACAAATGCCACGGTCCTATTAGTGGATGATCTCTATGATTAGCTGGGAGAGGGGCACCCTCGGCCAGAAGTTTGACAATCTCCTGCAACTTTTCCAAGTCCTTCCCTCGTTTCTGCATGCGATTAACATCACGGAAGAATTGCCTGGTCTGCGAGACTTTCTTCATTTTTTCCAGCTATCGAACATTCCCTCTATCGACTCAAATTCCTGAATGTCTTCACCGCGTCGGCTCTTCTCCAAGGTCAAGGCCGTAAGCTTGTTCGGAATCGTAATCGGGAAAGGTAACCCGCCACGGAGTGATATTTGCTTGTAGAAGATGCGAATGGCCTCCGTGGGAGTAAGGCCAAGGCTCCGAAGGATCTCTTCCGCCTTCTCCTTTGTCTGTGGTTCAATGCGGGCATGAACGACTGAAGTTTTCATGGATTTTTTGTCCCACATCTGCAACACAAATGCAACCCGTTTTTCTCGTTTCTGTTTTCTTTTTTCCTCCCGACAACCGAGCCTGGGCGTGAAGACGCATCAGATAATAAAATCCGGGTAATTCTCCCGGTCGATGACATGACGGGTTCTTTCCGGATAGCCGGGCTTACCCCCAGAGGATCAGGCCCGTCTCCAGTTTTGCCGCCAGGTCCTTGTGGCGGGGGATAACACGGACGCCGTAGCTGTAAAGACCGTTCTGCTTCACGATATAGTCCGCGGAAAAGGTCAGAATCCCATCGCCGGATCTGTCAGTCAAGGCCAGGTGGACGCTCTCCGGCTGACTGACAAAATCATAGCCGTCCCGGTGGCCGATGACCATTTCTACCAGTATTTCCTCGGGGTCCAGTTTTCCCGGATCGATCCGGGCGCTCACGGTCAGGGGCTGATCGACAATGACTGTATCCCCATGAATGCCCTCGACACTGACGTCAATGAGCTTCAGGGAAGAAAAACGCATGGGCAGCTTTGCTTTCCAGTCGGCCATCTGTCTGGCCAGGGCGAAATCATCGGCGGTAAGCTCGCATTCCCGGTGCGCCGACGGTGCATACATCTCCCGGAGATATTCCTGAAGCATCCGGTCGGTGTTGAATACCGGCGTCAGGGACTGCATGGATTGCTTGATCATGGCCAGCCATTTTTCGGGAATCCCGGCGGTATCGCGTTCGTAAAAATATGGGATTACATTGTTTTCCAGAAGACTATAGAGCGACTGACCGTCTTCCGCATCGACATTGCCCTGAGGTTCCTCATAACCTTTCAGGACCGGGCCGATAGTCCAGCCGTTCGTGCCGTTGTACCCTTCCACCCACCAGCCGTCGGAGACGCTCATATTGAGGACGCCGTTGATCACCACCTTGATGCCGCTGGTTCCGCTGGCCTCGAGGGGCCGCCGGGGATTGTTCAACCAGAGATCCACCCCCTGGACGAGGTGGCGGGCGACGCGGATATCGTAATTCTCCAGAAAAAAGATCTTTCCCCGGAATCGATCCTCCCGACATACGGTTAAGACCTTTTCAATCAGGTTCTTACCCATGCCGTCGTTGGGATGGGCCTTACCTGAAAACACCAGGTGCACCGGCCGACTGGGATGGTTAACGATCCGGTCGAGGCGATCCAGGTCCGACAGGATCAGATCCGCCCGTTTGTAGGGGGCAAAGCGCCGGGCAATCCCGATCATGAGGGCTCCGGAGTTCATTTTGGCGAATAGTTCCTCCCGCCACAGCCGGGCAGAACCGTATTTTACGCCCCGTTTGGACACATCCTCGCGGATCAGATCGATGGTCTTCTGTTTGAGTTCATAACGCACCCGCCACAGCAGGGCGTCGGGTATGTCATTGACCCGGGTCCACCGCTCGGCGTCGGTGAGATTTTTCTCCCAATCCATTCCCAGGTAAGCATCGAGGAGGGACCGCATCCGCGGGGCAAGATAGGAAAGGACATGGACGCCGTTGGTAACATGGCCGATGGGAATGTCGGAATCGTCGTAACCCTTCCAGACGTCACGCCACATGTGCCGGGAGAGCTGGCCATGGACCAGACTGACGGCATTGCTGCGGAGGGTCATTTTAAAGGCAAGGATATTCATGAAGAAGGTCCTGTCCTCTCCCCCTTCGCGACGTCCCAGCTCCCAGAACTGGGCCCAGGAGAGTCCCGAGCGTTTCACGAAGCCGGCAAAGTAGTGCTCCATGAGATCCCGGGAGAATCTTTCATTTCCCGCTTCGACGGGGGTGTGGGTCGTAAAGACACTGCTGGCACGGACAACTTCCGCCGCTTCCTCGAACGTCAACCCCTCCTCCTGCATGAGGGATTCGATACGCTCAAACAGCAGAAATACCGAATGCCCCTCGTTGATATGATAAACCCGGGGCTTGATCCCCAATTTTTTCAGGAGCCGGACCCCGCCCACCCCCAGGAGGATCTCCTGTTCGATGCGGGTTTTCTGGTCGGCACTGTAAAGCCGGGAGGTGATCGTCCGATCCTGAAAGGTATTGCGGGGCACATCCGCATCAAGGAGATACAGAGATACCTTGCCCACTTTAACCTCCCAGATATTGGCAAAAAGGGTGCGACCGGGCAGGTCGATGGCGATCTGCACGTCGGCGCCCTGATCGTCCTGGACGATCTGGACGGGCATGCTGGAGAAGTCGTTTTCGGGATAGTTTTCCGACTGACGGCCGTTTTCGTCGATGACCTGCTGGAAATAGCCGTTCTTGTACAGGAGGCCCACGGCCACCAGGGGCAGGTTCAAGTCGCTCGCCGTTTTCAGATGGTCCCCGGACAGGGTGCCCAGACCCCCGGAATAGATGGGAAGACATTCGTGGAGGCCGTATTCCGCCGAAAAGTAGGCTACCGGGGATGACCAGCGCAGCCCCGGCGGTACGGGGATACGTTTGCGGGGTCCCTTTTCGCCCATGTAATCATCAAACTGCTGCATGGTCTGGGCATAGAGACTCAAATAGCTGAAGTTTTCAGATGCTTCCTGGAGGACATCGGGGGAAACCGTCTCCAACATGCGTACGGGATTGTTGCACATTTCCGTCCAGAGCTTCAGATCGAGGGTGGCAAAAAGGTCGAGAGCCCGGGGATTCCAGGTCCACCAGAGATTGTAGGCCAGCTCCCGGAGGCGGACAATCTGATCGGGCAGATTCGCCACCGCGGTAAAGGAGCGGAAGTGGGGCTGCACGGAAACGGCGCCGGCAAAGACGTGGCGCGCCTCCGCCCGCTCGTCCGCATCCGTCAGTTTGTCTGCCCGTGCCCCGGCAATGCGGCCGGCCTGGTTGTAGGCCTGGAGATAGAGCTTGTAGAATTCCTCCCAATTCGCTTTCAGGGCGATCTGACGGGCTTGCTTCCGGCGGTTTTCCATCTCCCCGGGGGTCCAGTCGAGAAAGTTTCTCAGGATCTCAAAGAGATGGTCCTCGATGGAGCGGATCGGTCGCCCCCGCCTGCGCAGGATGAACACCCCCTGGTTTTCGCTGCACGTCTGCTCTGCCCAGAGGCCGAAACCCGCCTGGTCCGTTGTAACCGTAGGTACCCCATAGGCGACGCTTTCCAGGGGTGTATATCCCCATGGTTCATAGTAGGACGGGAAAACCCCCAGGTCGCAACCGGCAAGGGCCTCATAGTAAGGCATATTGATGAACCCGTCATGGCCGTTAAGGTAGGCGGGATTAAAAATAACCTGGACCCGGCCGCCGGGCTGATTCATCAAACCCAGACTTTTACAGGCCTGGAGGATCGGATCGGAGCCCTCATTATGGAGGCGATGGGTCGCAATGGGTATCGGTCCCGATTCAATCCTGGCCTGATCGTCCCTGAGAGAGGGAATCAGGTCCGTATAGCCACCGAGGACAAACAGGAGGGCCAGGACGGGGACATCACCGGGGACTTCCTTCTCCAGGCGCCCCAGGGCGTTGAGGAAGACATCCACCCCCTTGTTATGAAACTCATAACGTCCTGAAATAATGACTATCTTTGTTTCCTTCGGGAGGTCACGGCGGAGAAACCGCGCCGCTGCCGCCAGAAGCCGTTCCCGGGACCGCTCCGCCGGTTGCCGATTCTCAGTGTAGTCGGGGATGTTCTCCATGTCCAGGCCATTGGGGGTGATCACATCGGGGCTGCGACCGAGGAAATTCTTCGCCTCCGCAGCGGTGATCTCGCTCACCGTTGTAAAACAGTCCGCCTCCCGGGCGGAGATCAGCTCCATGGAATACTTCGCCGAAATATTATGGGCGCTCGCCTCCCGCTGGGGGGCGATATTCTCCATCATGGCATAGATGTCCATCCCCGAACCAGCCAGGGAACGGCCAAGAATAGTCGCGTGGGTGGTAAAAACGGTGCCGATCTCGGGGACCCGCTTTTTCAGATAAAGCAGGCCCGCCCCGCACATCCATTCATGAAACTGGGCGACGGCGGGAAGATTATGGGGGCGCGCGGAAAGATTATAGATGGTTTCAATCACTTCCCCGCAGGCAAAGCTGAACATCACCGGTTCGATATAATCCCATCCCCCGGCGATGGAATCGACGCCATAAGCCTCCCAGAGGCGAAACAGGAGCTGTTCCTTGTCGTATTTCTTGCCCGCGCTGACCAGGATCACCTTCGGCTCTCCGGGTATTTTCCAGCGACCGAAACGGCAGGGGATATCCTTGATCGCCGTCCCTTCCCGGATCTTTGTCCAGCAGGCCTCGTCCGTTTCTTCAAAATCCACGTTGGTCTTCAGGTCCGGCCCGAGGAGGATATAGTTGTCTCCATAGACCCGCATGGCCTCCTGCAGCTTGCTCGTTATGACCGTATAAATGCCGCCGACCTTGTTGCAGACCTCCCAACTGACCTCAAAAAGATAACCTTCCCGGTTCTCTGTCATGACCTTTTCTCCTTTTTTACCTGTCTCGATAAATCGTCCAGTATATTCATATAGTTGATGTAAGCGTCATAGGGCGACGGGTAGGGATTGAAATATTTGTGGACATCCCCGTCGGCAAACCATTTGGTGCACATGTAGTAGAAGTGGTCCGAGGTCTGCAATTTCCGCCAGCTATCCAGCAAATCCGAATCTTTACATGCTTTGACATCCTCCTCCAGGCCGTAAAGTATCCCGGCGGCATCCTGCTGCAAGGAGTTTCCCTGCCAGGCCGTCAGATCACGCTCCGTGTCGGCCCAGGAGGACAGCTCCGGCGCGTCGATACTACCCACAGGTTCAACAGCCCGGGCAATCTCTGCGGGGGTCGCAAATACAAAGTCCCGATGCTTGAGAATCTCACCGGGAAGTTTTTCCAGAAAGGGAAAGATACCTGTTTCCGCCCACTGGTGCTCCCCGAAAGTCTCATAGTCCATGAACAGATTGATCACCGTCCCCGCACCGTTTTCGCCGTGAATCCAATGGGCATATTTTTCCGCCGTCAGAGGATATTCCCGCCAGTCCCGGCTGGAAAAACGGAAAGAGATATCATCGGATAACCGGTAATTACGCAGGAGCACCTTGATCCGTCCGGCTCCGGTCCCGGCCTCTTTCTCGGTATCATCTCCGCGTCCGTCCCCAGCTCCGTTCCGCCCCCCAGCGCCATCACCAAACCCGCCCTCGTTTCCCGAAGCCCGGTAAACCCGGTTGGGAGAACGATCGCCAAGTAAGGCTTCCGCCCCTTCCGCCAGAATCACCTCATAACCGAGGTTTTCCGCCTCCCTGGCCAGATCGTTATTGTAAATCAGTTCGGTGAAACGAAAGGTCTTTCCATCCTGGCCAAACAGTTCTTTAACCTTCCGGCGGTGCCTGCCGACCTGAGCACGGAACTCATCTTTACTGAAGAGAAAGGACAGGGAGTGGTAGTAAGTCTCGTTAAGAAACTCGACACATCCCGTTTCCCCAAGGCATTGGAAGCTTTTCAGTACATCGGGCCGGTGCACCGTCAGTTGATCCAGCAGGACCCCGGAGATAGAAAAGGCCACCCGGAATCGACCTTCATACTTACGAATCAGGTTCAACAACAGGGCGTTGGCAGGGAGATAACAGCGCTCCGCAACTTTCTCCAATAGCCGCCGGTTCTCCTCCCGATCCTCATAGTCGTGATCGCGACCGATGTCAAAAGCAGTATATTTTTTGAGACGGCAGGGCTGATGTACCTGAAAGTAAAGACACACGGCCGGCATCGTATTACACCTTATTCCGATTCAAAATCAAAGCGCTATCTTCGTTGGCATCGTCAGCGACTCCTCGACGTATGGACAATACGCCTGCGTCGCCTCTTCCTTGCCGCCTTGATATCATCTCTGATTTAGAATCGGAATTGTAGACTTCTAGGATTTTTTGGGCCGCCTTCTCCCAGCGCAGGTTTTTCAGCTCCTCCCTTGCCCTTTCCACAAGTTCCCCCGCCAGGGGGGGATATTTGAGAACGGCAATCATCTTGTTGGCCATATCATCAACGTCCCAGAAATCGACCTTCAAGGCGTGCATGAGGACCTCTGAAACGCCGGACTGCCGGGAGATGATAACGGGAACGTCATACATCATCGCCTCCAGGGGCGCCAGTCCGAATGGTTCCGAAACGCTGGGCATGACATACAGATCCGCGAGGACCATGGCCTCCTCTACCTGAGAGCCCTGTAGAAAGCCGGTAAAGTGAACACGCTTTCCGATCTTCAGTTCTGCCACCCGCTCGATCATGCGGGGCATCATATCTCCGGACCCGGCCATGATAAAGGTCACCTCCGGCATTTCCTTCAGCACCCGGGCGGCAGCATCAATGAAATAATCCGGCCCTTTCTGAAAGGTAATTCTACCCATAAACAGGACAACCTTATCATCACCGGCCCGCCGGGTACGGTATGTCTCCCCCGCCTCCCGGTGGCTCATTGCGTTATACACGACAAAGATCTTTTCAGGGGCAATCCCGTACCGGCTGACGATCATTTTTTTTGTGTAATGACTGACGGCGATGATCTTGTCCGCCCCCTCCATACCCAAGCGCTCCAGATCAAAAATCCCCTCGTTGATCTCCTCGCCGCTCCGGTCGTATTCCAGGGAATGGATATGGAGGATAAAGGGCTTACCCGACGCCTGTCGTGCGGCGAGACAGGCCGGGACGGTCATCCAGTCATGGCCGTGAATGACGTCGAAGGCCTCCCGGGCGGCGATGAGGCCGCCGGCTTCCCCATAACGGCGGACCTCGGCAAAGAGATCAACGCCATAACCTTCCCCGGCTGCCAGATAGCTTTCCGCCGGCCAATCCAGGGGACCCTGGCGTTCTCCTCCCGACTGTCTGGTGTTCAAGTAGGGACGGAGGATCAGGGGAGCACTTAGAAGAGAAGGAGGCAAAAGAGAATCTTGAGCAAATGGTCCTTTTCTTTCAGAAGCGGCATTCAGGATATCTGAGGCTGAGATCAGGGTCAAAAGGGGGAAGGGATGGGACAACTCGATCCGGGGCATGACGAAGAGAACAGGGTTGCCAAGACCGGTGAGGGCTTTCGTTATCCCGTAACAGGCCGTTCCCAGACCGCCGCTTACCACAGGCGGAAATTCCCAGCCAAACATGAGCACCAGCATAAGCGCAAGCCCCTCCTTTCATGTCGGCCATCTATGGCAGATTCGCAGGAAAAAGTAAATAGACTCTCTAAACTCCATCCCCAGTTTTGCCCTCCTATCCTTCCGCCACACTGATCCGGTCTCGACCGGTCTGTTTGGCATTTTTCAGGGCAGCTTTCGCCGCTTCCATGAGATCGCACATGGTCTCTCCCTGATCAGGACAGGCGGCGACGCCCATGGAAATAGTTATCCGTCGCATGTGGGCGTGACCATCCTGGAGGGATAAATCACGAATCATCGCGTGGAGGTGCTCCGCCCGGCGCCGGCAGGCAGCAAGAGAAGTATCGGGAAGGAGGAGGGCAAATTCATCGGCCCCGTAGCGGCAGGGGACATCAACTTCCCGGATATTCTCCCTCAGGAAGCTTCCCAGGTCCCGTAGCACCAGTCCACTGGCGCCGTGACCGAAGACCTCGGTAAATTGCCCGAAACGATCTATATCCATAAGGATAACGGCAATATTTCGGCCTGTGCGCTGGGCGCTTTTCAATTCCCGAGCCAGCGTCTCTTCAAGGTAGCGCCGATTGAAGCAACCCGTAAGGGCGTCCCGAACCGACAGATCATCGATCTGTTTCCGCAACCGGAGATTTACCAGGAGCAGGGTAAGGAGATCCGCCACCAGGGCGGCGAGCCGCCGCTTTCCCGCCAGGGTATCTCCGGAATCAGCTACAGTCCCAATTCCGGTTCCGTCCCCTTCCCTGCCTCCATCCTGACCATCTGTCCGTCCCCCCTCACCTCCCGACATGTTTCCCACCGCCCCCACGGGAACAAGAAGGTGGAAAACGCCCAGGGTGTCCTCCCGTGCGGTCATTGGGATACAGAGGGAAATCCACCGCTCCGGATCATGGTCGGCGTGGGGACAGGGAGGCTGGTCTTTATCCTCCCGGACGATGTGGATGCGACGCCGCCGCAGGGACCAGCAGTCCTGGCCGGAAAAGGACTGCCACTGCCTTTCCTCTCCCCAGGATACGATGGGTTCATAAAGATCCTGAGCGGAATGACGGACGAAAAGCGCCCCTGTTTCCCCGGGGAAAAGTTGCGGCAGAAACCGGGCGGCAACCACCCTGGCCTCTTCCCGGGTCAGGCATGACAGGATGAGGTTAGCCATCCGTCCCAAGAGTCTCACCTCTGATTCGCTGTGTTTCATGATCTCCTCATATTACACATCCTCACCCATCTCATAGTTTCGTCCCCTGAGGAGCGCCCCATAGCGCCCCCGGTCAGCCACTTGCTGCACCCACTTCCCCTCCTTGCGGTCATGGACGACGATATCATATATTTGTCCCCCCGCCAGCTTCCTGTGCCTGATCTGTTCCACAGTGCTTTCAACAATTTCCACATCATAGAAGAACCCCCCTTCAGCGACCCGCCCGTTGATCTCTACGATCTCTCCGAAATGGGAGGGATTGAGAAAGACCGTACCATCTTCCTCCTCCAGGCCCCATTGGTCATGGAGGTGTCCCGTCAGGCAGAGCAGGACAGGGTTAAGTTCACAGTAACGCCGCAGGGCATGGGAACCCGTTTCGCCCAAGGGAGAGGCGAAGTCATGAATCCCGTAGGCAGGCTGATGGGTCACGATGACGTCGGGCTGAACGGATTTGAAAAAACGGTACATTTCATTATTGTCCTCACTGACGCCCGTACCGGCACGATACACCACACTATAGCGCTCGGGAATTCCAGGAGTGCTCCCACCGGCGCCTCCATAACCGGCGATTTTCAAAGGTCCGGCGGCATGGCATTTTAGATGCAGATCCCGGTTCCGGAGGGTTGTATGCCCCAGATCCATATCATGATTGCCGGGAAGGCTAAAGGCGCGTCCCGGAGGGAGCAGGGAAAGCATGTTTTCCAGGAGCCCGTAGTTCTTCTGGAGAATCTGCCGGGCCCGGAGCGTCTCATGCCGGTAACGGTTCCCCTTTTCCACCACTTCCCCGGCAAGGCCAGGATCTTCGAGAAGCTCGTCCACATAGTCCTCCAGGGTCATGTCCCCTTTCCCTTTTCCCCTTCTCAGACTATGAAAATATGTCTGTAGGTCAAGGTAGCGTCTCGCCGTTTTCACTGTGTAGAAGGGTATATCGACGAGGTCGCCGGCGACGATGTAAACATCGGCGACAGTCAGGTTGAGGAGTTCCCTAACCCGCTCAAAGGAGCCATGTACGTCGGTCACGTATATCAACTTCATGATTCACACACAATGATCGCTACGTTGTTCCGTTTATGGAACCGAACATCAAAACTATGAGCAGTTTTTATAAGATTCTTCTTAGGTCACCAACATTTTAAATGTTGATGCCTCGCTCCAGCAAGGCAGTCCCTGTGTCCAGACAAGGGTATCGGGGAGAAGTCGTCGTGAACTCAGAAGCCGGCGCAGCTCATCTTCCGTGATCGGGCCATGCTTACTATCGCCATCTATTGAATAATACCACATTTTCACTTGAATCTTACTCTCGAGGGAGGCATCAGTATTACTCTGCCTTTTAATCTTGGGACGTCTGGTTGGTAAATGTAAGCTCTTAAGTGTGACCATTCCCGAATCATCGATATGCCCGGGCCCATTTTTTTCTCTCCCCCTGTTCCATAACATCAGCAGAATGCCCGCAATGAGAAACACTACGACCATGACTAAATAAAGCATGTCAAAATTTCTTTCCAATACCTAAGCCTCCCTTTCAGCTCTTTCCTGTAAAGACATAGTCTTATACTCTGCCTCCCCTTTTTTCATTCCGGCTCTCTCATAAACTGATTATTCATATCACATATTTCGGGAAGAACATCTATCGCCTTTTCAACATCGGTGATGTTTTATGGAACAATGCGGAAATGACGTAGACAGCGATGAACAAAGGATGGCTCTAATAAAGGCACACCTGGCACGCCCTCCGATGTCACGCCAACCCACTGCAATCCGGGTAAACAGCGCCTTTTTCAGGGCAGCTTCCTTGCGTCTAACCTTCTTGTTTGGCAGATCTGACTGATAAAAGAGAGTGATTTTCGCAAAGATCCGGAAATATTCTGGGCCTAATTGCTCCATGTTCCGGCCCAATTGAGCAACTCAGGCCGCCAGCATAGCCTGGCATATCCCCGCCGATCACCCCTTTCACGAACGCTGGGCAGCCCTGCCAAAGGCCCTTGGTGATGCCAATGATGACCAATTACCACCTCCCGTTGCCTGATGGCTGCAATACGATGAAACCAAACATCAAAACATGAGATCATTCATGATTTATTGAAGTCAACAAGGGAGGATGACGAGTTTTTATAGCACCTTTGTACCCGCAATGCGCAGGAGCGAGGACAGAAAAAATGGATATTGCCGGTTATTGGCAACATCTACAGAGTGTGGTTCACGATAATCATCAAAACCTGGCGCTTTCCATCTGAAACGGTGAACCTGCGGATAGCTATTTAGACAAAGATCCTTCCACACTGCCAAACCATTTTTTCTATTTTAGTGTGGTACAAGATTCTGGGGCAGGTCACCCCCAGGGAAAGAATCGAGCTAATTGAAGTAGGTCATGAAGCAGAGGAGATTGCTTGGTTAGGAAAGGGAAAAGGGGTGATCACTGATAAATGTCAGATCCCACCCCAAATTGGACAAAAATATTTTCAGCTTCTGGTTTCCGGAAGATTAGGCAGTGCTGGAATGAATTTTCGTAACAATTCATACTGCGCTGCCGCTTGGTCTTTCACAACTTCCTGACAGGTATTGAAGATTTCCTTATTTGATTCCACATATGTCTCCAATACTTTCTTTACATCCCCGGAACGGCTTGCCTCACCGATTTTCCCTAACTGGTCGCTCCAGACCCGATACATATTCGTGAAGCCTTGCTGCTGCATCTTTGTCAATTCCATGAGTGGCTCCATAGCTTTTTGTGACGTTGTAAAAGCGGGAACATTATTAATCATCCCCATCATCATGTCGGTCCATTTAGCTCCCTGGTTTTCTACTTTTTCTTCAGCCATTGGTCTCTCTCCTTTCGGGTTCTGAATTTCGTCTATTTTTGACATGCTCTTTGAATTATCCTTGGCGTTGACGTTTGTTTCTTTTAATATTATCGTTACTTTTTCACCTGTCTTTTTCTTTGCTACTCTTTTTCCTTCCGCCATTGATCTATCCCCTTATGTTTATATGTATTTGAAATAGACTTGTTATGTTATATCTACATGACTCATCTACCGATAGAGTTCAGAGCATTCTTACAGTGATGCGACCGGAGTTGACTGATGCGCCCCCAAAAAGGCATTGCCCTTCTTGGAGGCTAAATATTGGCACCTTCTGATAATTCCTTATCACGGCGGACTCCAGAAGATTGAGGGGAAGGTTGATGGGTTTACTGAGCTAAAGGAAAACTATGGTTAACTAATGCACTTGCTCGAATGGAAAGTCAAGGGGGAAAGTGCCGCTGTTTTCATTATGAATTACCATTTGAAAGGGTTGATCTATGTCAGAATTGCCGGATGCTTAAGTTCAGGAAGGCAACAATACCCCCGACCTTCGAAAAATTAATCTTCCAAATATGCAGGTTTCAATCGCAATTCATTGATATGAAATAAATTTTCGTTTATCGTTTTGTATTTGTTGTCAGTATGGCTGGTCACAAGAATATCCGGATGTAATAGTAAAAAATGAATTGTTTTTATTCAGTTACCTGTCAAGCCAGAATGACATAATTCATCTAAAAAAGCCATGACCACTCGTTGAAATTCCAGGGGATTATCTGTATGCAGCGGATGAGTCGCTTTTGGAATTTCGGTAAATCTACCCTGATTGATCATTGCACTCATTTCCCTGGCTACCTCTGCGCTCATTACCCTACTTTCCTGACCTCGCATGATAAGGACAGGGCACCTTATGTCCTTAAGATATGGCCGGAGGTCATAATGATCAAAATGCCTCAGTACCTCACGGTCATAGCGCAGCCGCAGTTTGCCGTTCTCACATTCTGTTAGGGCAAAGACAGCATGCCTGTAAAGCAATGATTCCTCCGCATAGGGACTGTTCTGACGCAGCTCCTCTACATATTCACGAACTGACCTATAAAATTCGGGCAAACGACTATAAAGGTTGGTAAGATATTTTTTATTCCACTCAGGCGGACAGGGCTCGATGTCGGCATGAATTAAGGCGGCAGTCTTTCCTGGTATCTGAGATGCGTAGCGAGTGGCGTGTAGCGCCCCCATAGAATGTCCTACGAGGATGATATTTTTTAATTGTAGGGCTTCAACCAGATTCTCTATGTCGGATACATAATCGCGGCAACTATAGGCTGGAGGTGTAACCCAATCGCTCAGGCCATGTCCACGCTGATCTAGGGCGATAATCCGAAATTGATCGGCGGCATCCAAGGCAAAATGATCCCACACATGCGCGTCGTCGCCTATGCCATGAAGTAATAGCATCGTTGTCCATGACCTTACACCCCACTCTAGATAGTGCAGGCGCTTGCCATCGACTTCAATGTATTTATCTTCGGGGGTATTCTTCATGTGGAACATATTGAAACCGGCATTAATGAGTACCACTTGTATTCAATGCACTGGCTCTAATGGGTCACTGACGACTTGTATTTTGAAGGGATTGACCGCTATTCATAAAATAATGACATGCACTGATACTTCATCATTCTTATTTGTCAGCCTTAAGCCAATTTAGTGCTGCATCCTTGTCAGCGTAATCAAAGTGCCTTACTTCGGCCTGTATAAAATGATCGGCAACCTGCGGCATGATCGATAGAAAAGTGCCATCTGTCACGGCGGCAATCTTCTTAACTTTCTGATGATGGTTCTTGACAAATTTTATATGGGAAAGGAATGCTGCAAAATTATCCCATCCCGGAAAGGATTTGGTATAAATCATCAAGCCATTAAGTTTGCCTTTTTCTTTGATATAAGGATCAACTTCTTGGATTAATTTTTCGAAATCTACTGATTCCAAGGGGCCACTAGGCATAATAATCAATATACTCTCCGAGCGATTTAATTCGTATTTAAGCATTGGCTTTCTCCAGTCTTTAATCGGTATAATACTGTTTCAAGGGCTTTACGGCAGACTCCTTATGCCGTCCACTCTTTCTCTTCAACCTTCCAGTTCTATTTTTTTGCCAGTTGTCTTGCCCAAAGCGTCAGCCAGATGACGACAAATATCATCATGGCGACGCCAAGCTTATATGCCACCATTGCCCACAGCCAGATAGTGCGGATTTCCTGCCAGGTAACGCTTTCACCCCAAAAGAAAAGCATTCCTGAAGGCTGCCTGGGTATAATTAGCAAATAAGCAAATCATTGAATCAGCAGGATACAGTAGGCAATTAACACTGTCCACCATCCAGCCACTGCCGCCACCCGCACTTTTTTTGTGAACAGATCGTCCATGATGATTTCCTTTCTAAGCGCTCAATTCCTGTAGTTGCAAAGAGGATGCATTCAAAAGCTCCTTTGTAGAGCGCGCATCAACATCTGTGAAAAAATGACCGGATTTATGCCTTTTTCGTTGAATCCAATGTGTTTCGTTTTACGGCTCTCCCTGTCCGTAATCTTTGAAATTCCATCAATGACAACGATATCTTGATCCTTGACTGAAAGATCCGCATGGAATCCAAGCAACTCGAAAGACTTCTCAATAATCATCATATGCCGATCCATTATTTGCCTGCCGATGGTTAGGGTTAGACCGGATGTAAAGTTAAACAGGTCCCAGATCAAGACAATGGGAATATCAACCTTTTCTTCCTTCAGTATTTTATAATTCGCATATCCGAGATAGCATGCACATAATGTAAATGTGGGGAGAGTCAATAAATCATAAATTTCGCCGCTTGCTTGAATGTCAGCGGGTATTTTCCCTTTCTTCACAACCTTAATGCCGGAAAGGTGGGATAGCCTCTTACTTTCCGACAGAGACATCTTCGAGCCAGATTCTCCATGCTTTTCGTGCGAATGATTATTTTTCATGAATCCACCTCCCATGTATCAATTAAACACAAAACCCCACTCTCTTTTTGAGAAACGGGGTTTCGATAATCTCTCCATGGCATCACCCTTATTAAAAGGGTTCAAATTGGTTACTAACCGATTGACAGTGCCTTGTTCAACTTCGCTCATTCTGGCCCTAATGAGCCGAGAAGTCAATGAAATACTTTATTGATATCATCTTGAAAGCTAGCCTATCTACCGAAATCTCATTTCTGTTGATAACAGGAATGCAACAATACCCCGGGCTTCGGAAAAGTTAACCTCCAAAATATGATGAGTTCCTCTACATCTTCTTCAGTAACGCCACCGACGTAATCATACTCCGTAATGTTTCTTTTATTGCGGCAGGTATCAAGATATTTGGCATCTCTTTCACGATGGCTGCCCAATATCAGCGGCAATGCTTGAATAGCGCGGTAATGCTGCAGGGTTTTTTCAGGCCGATAGCCTTCCGCATAAAGCAGGATGGTACAGAGTTTCAGTGCCGCATTGTAGGCAATCCCAAAACGCCAGTCAGCAGAAATATTTCCGGCTGCATCCTGCAAATCACGGTCAATGATTTTGTAAAGATCCGATATTTCTTTCTGGCTAGACTTATGGGAACGTAACCAGCCGTATTCAAGCCATTTCTGCAATGTCATCTTCGGATCCAATAATGAAAATCTTCGGGGATTCAAGAATCTGATTCAGGAAATGGTCCTGCTCTTTTTCCCGCTTGACGAATTCCTTCTCTGAGAAAACATGAGGATTGATCTCCCGGCCAACTTTTCCGGCGACATCGATCAGAAGCCCCGTTAGCTTTCTCAAACCGATATCGCCGACGACCATAAGATCAACGTCGCTATGAGCTTTCTCCTCTTGTTTGGCAAGAGAGCCGAAAACGAAAGCTACTTTGATGCCTTTTTCATTGTCAATGGCCTCCTTGATGACATCTACCAAGCCACATGTCTTAAGTACAAGTTCTCGGATACAGGGGTAGAGAGGATGGGTAGTGTTAGCCCGGTAATAAACACGATTCCCGTCTTTTAACCTGGAGACGATGTCTAGACGCTGAAGTTTTTTCAGTTCCGTTTGTACGGTCCCGATGGCAAAACCGGTCCGTCGCTCGATCTCCCGCATATGTAGAGATGTATCGTGTGCAATCCCGAATAGATTTCGGAAGATTTCCGCTCTGATTTTTGATGACAATAACTCAGCTAAGATCCCCATGGCGTATTCCTATACCATACAGTTGCATGATCATGCCATACATTTAAACAGTAGCAAGTGAAAGAATATTAATTTCTGGGCTCACATAAAGACCCCAGTCCACAATTCACGATTTCGAATGCAATTCAATAAACTGAGATAATACTAGCTACTAAGGACTTGCGATTGAAAAAGAGCATATTGGAGATGAGGGGCGAGAGTCATCTATCCCTATTTACGACTTTAAAAGCCGTTCCCGCAGTTGTTCAACAATCGGTTTCGCGGCAGAAGCCTCTTTCATCCGGATCGCGCCGATAAGATACGGGCCGGACTGTTCCACAAACACGCCCATGTACAGAGGGTCGACAGCGGTCATGGATATCCGATCGGTTGTCATGGTTACGTTCATCTCCCGCCCTTCCACCTTCAGATAGGAACGGTAATCATCAAAGGCCTTTCGAGCTGCATCGGTCGTATTCTCAAATACCACAAAGACCTGCATCCGTTCGCCTCCCAGGATGACGTCAGCGATCATCCCTCGTCGGAAAAAGGCGTACCCCAGGACACTTTGTGCGAGGTACCGTTCGCTCTTCGTTACTGCACCCGGTATCCCCGCCAGCACTTCAAGCTCTCTGAGACGGCCCACATTGGATGGGAGATTCTGTGAAATAGTGCGACCGCAGGCAACAAATAGATCCTGTTCTAAACTCGTCGCCCCCGTGACCTGAATCCTTACAAAATACCTGTCCTGATAGAACATCAATTGAGACGAAGAGACAAATCCCTCAGCACCGATCACAATTCCCGCTGCATCAGCCTTTCGGTAGTTGGAGTAAATTCCGAAGGCATCGAGTAGAGAGCCCATCCTGTAAACATCGACCACAACCCACACATCTGGTTCCTTTTTGTTCAGATAGGTGGCCGTGGCAAGCCTGTCGAAACCATAGGGAAAATAGAGCTCCGCTTCGCCGTTTATATGATCGAAAAGTGTGTCACTGTTGAAGAGGGTAACCCGATCCTTCATGACCCAGCCCGGAGCAAATCCGGGCGTGGGCAGAGTATTTTTTATGGAATCCTCGGCAGCGAAGACAGGTACTGGCGTACTCATTGTGACCACAAAGACGCACAGGATAGCGGCAGCGATCAAAGAAGATCGCCGCAGGGACAGCATTCTTATTCGTTGATAATTGCCGTGCATGGTTTCTTCAGGCCAGCAATTTTCCGGCCCGCCTCATCTTAATGGGAATATCAAGTCCGTTGACGCATCTTGCCGTACAATCCGAGCAGTCCAAACAGACAGAGGCAGATCGGAACAAGGGGATCTCCTGATAGGTGGACCTGGCGAGAGCAGGAGTCTTGTATGCCTCGGCATACATCAGACAGCGGTTGATGGTGCTGATGGCAACACCATTGGGGCAGGTTGCCTCGCATTCACCGCAGAGGTGGCAATAATAGGGAGCTACGGCGGTGCCATAACGTTTAAGGATCAGTTTGTCGAGGTAGCCGAAGCGCCTCCCCATGACGGAAATATCTTCCCGGAGCTCGGTGATGTTCCTCATGCCGGGAATTGCAGCCGTGACATGCTTATCCTGAAGTGCCCATTTGAGGGCGGCTTGATGGGGGCTGAAAGGACCAAGTGCGTCCGTTGTGTAACCGCCTGCCTGCGTCTTCATCGCAATAACCCCGATGTTTGCCCGGGCTGCCCTTGCAATCGCCTCTTTTGTCTCTTGGCTGCTCTTGAAGTTGTACTTCACGAGGGCCGTGTCGAAAAAGCGGCCCTTATCGTCAGCAAGGGCGTTGAGCACCTCCGCCTCATTCGTGTGCGAAGTGACTCCGAAAAAACGCACCTTTCCCTGCTCTTTCAGCCTGACGAGGGTCTCGCGAAGCTCCGGATTAAAGATGCGATCATCCCTGCCGGTTACATTGTGGAGCTGGATGATATCGACATAGTCGGTCTCCAGCGCCCTCAGGCTGTTTTCAACATCTTTGAATATGGCCTCCTTTGACCGCGAAGCCGGGGCAATCTTCGTTGCCACATAGACCTTGTCACGCCTGCCTTTCAGTGCCCTAGCGACGATTTCCTCGTTCTTGCCGCCCATGTATCGTCGCGCCGTATCGACATAGTTGACACCATGATCAAAGGCGATTGTCATCACCTCCGGTTCAGGCGTCAGCATGGCCCCAAAGCTAACGATGGTAATTTTCAATCCCGTGCGCCCCAAGGTTCGATAGACCGGGGCGGGAAAAACGAAGGACTCCGATGCTGCAATCTGCATGGCTTCGGCAATACCTTCCCAGCCCAATAGAACCGAGGTCGTTCCAGCCAGACCAGCTCTCAGAAATTCTCTCCGGTCGATACCAGTGTATTCCTTTTCTCGGTGCATGGTGTCCTCATTGTGATCAATAAAGGGTGTATAAGCGGATTAGTTCCGCCACGCTCCAGGCCTGGGCGATGCAACCGTTAGGTCGGTGTGGTGAATCGCCGTCGAAGATCTCGGAGACGCAACCGACACCCGCCTCCAGGAAATGCCGGCGCAAAAATGTCCGCAGATAAAGGCGCAGGTAGTCCCTTGCTTCCTCCCTGTCTGCGGCGACCTTCAGGCAGGCCTCACCAAAATGACCGATCAGCCATGGCCATACCGTTCCCTGGTGGTAGGCCTCATCCCGAGAACGGGAAGAGCCCTCGTAGCGCCCCCGGTACTGCTGGTCTCGGGGAGAAAGGGTGCGGAGACCCACCGGGGTGAGCAGTTCATCTCTGACTCTATTAACAACCTGGCGACCCTGATCGGCATCGAGGGGCGAGTGGGGCAGGGAGACGGCAAAAATCTGATTCGGACGGACGGAGCGGTCCAAGTGGCCTCCATGATAGACATCCCCGAGATATGCGCCCTCCCCGATCCAGAATGTTTCCTGAAAGGACTGGCGGATCCTGGGAATCAGCTCTTGAAAATAGAACTCCTGATCCCCGAAGCGGAGGGCCAATTCGGCAGCGAAACAGACGGCATTGTACCAGAGAGCGTTGATTTCGACGGGATAGCCGTAGCGGGGGGTTACGGGCCGGTTGTCGATACAGGCATCCATCCAGGTCAGCGCCCGGCCTTCGGCGCCGGCATGGAGGAGACCGTTGTCGTCCATGTAGATATTGAAGATGGTTCCATGGAGGAACTGGCGCAGGATGTTTTTCAGGGTCGGCCAGATTTTTTTTTCTAGGATAGCATCATTATTACCCGTATATTTAAGCAACTGCTGAACTGCCCAGAAATACCAGAGAGGGGCGTCCACGGTGTTGTAGGCATGACTCTTGTCTCCCTCGGAAAAGAAATTGGGAAGGAGGCCCTGCCGTTCAAATCTGGCCAAATGAGTGAGGATGTCTGTCCCTTCCCGAGTGCGGCCGCAACAGAAGGTAAGGCCCGGCAGGGAGATCAGGCTATCCCGACCCCATTCCCCAAACCAGGGATAACCGGCGATAATCGCCGGACGACCCTCCGGGGTCCTGACGAGAAACTGCCGTCCCGCCCTGACCAGCAACCGGAGCAGTCTCTGATCTTCTCCCTCGTCCGGGGAAATCGCCGTTTCTACTCCCTCGCCGCCGGAAATCGCTGCGCCTTCTCCCGGCTGATCCTGGGCACGTAGCTCCGGTGCCGCCTTTCCCAAAGTCCCGGCCATTACTCCATCTTGCTGCGCTAGCTTTCTCCTCCGGCGCTCCTCGTCGTCCCATTTCTTGCTCAGGCGGCCATAAAAAGGCGCCAGGGATACTGAAACGATCACCGTTTTCCCTTTCCGCAGGGGAATTTCAAGAATACCGGGGCTGAAGAGGTCCTCGTGATGTTCATAGCCCCGGGACGCTTCCTCGGCATACTCAAAGGCATGATACCATAAGGACTGCTCTTGCCAGTCCGGTTTGATGTTCGTCTGGATGACGAGGGGGGGCATACCGGCGTAAGGTCGGATGGAAAAACCATTTTTAACGGTCAATATTTTCGTCCGGAGGAAAGGGTTCTCCCTGGTCAGACGATGATGATCCCGGAAGGCCAGGAAAGGCCGCAGGCGCAGGACCCCCGGGGCGGGACAATTATCGAGATCGTAGCGAACCAGCAGACAATCCTCTTCCGCAACCATCATCAGGGATTTCCGGATGCGAATGCCGTCCCCTTCATAAATGAATTCGGGGTACACATCCTGCTGAAATGTTTTAAGAAAGCGGTAGTCTTCGGGAAAGAAGTTATGGGGATACTGATGGCAGGTCAAAGGGTGCTGAAGAGCCCCGCAGGAGAAGATGTCTTCAAATTTGGACAGGAGGACATAGCACCCAGGGGGCGCAGCGAGACGGGCCACAAGAAGACCGTGATACTTACGGGTGTGACAGTTCAGCAGGGTACTTGACGCATACCCGCCCCGGCCGTTGACGTCGAGCCATTCGCTTTGGAGGGCGGGGTTAAGATTCAACTCCCCGCCGTGAGAGGTCGCGGGTCCTGCATCCAGATTAGATATCTCCAGAATTTCTCCCATATTTCCTCCCGTTAAG
>JANXZC010000023.1 GCA_025355725.1 Syntrophus sp. (in: bacteria) | reverse complement strand
GCCGCCAGAAGCCGTAATCCCTTGAAAAATGCTCATCATAGGACTGCACAAAGGTTTCAAAATAATCCTCTACGCAGTGATAATAATCCGAGTCCTGCGGATGGCGTGGCCGGTATTCGGCTGCTGGCAATGACATGTTTTCCTCGCTTCGGACGGATCACTACGTCCAGAAGCACAAAGACATAATAGAACGAACGTTCTATTGTCAAGGAGAGATTTGGAATGCTTGAGAAAATTTCCACGGTTAACGGGCCGCAACAGCGCCGCTCAACTGGCCGCAGGCGGCAAGAATGTCTCTTCCCTTGCTCTTGCGTAAGATAGCGGTGTAATGGTTGTCGAGCAGGATTTGATTTGTATCTAAGATTCTTAACATCGGTTGATAACAGGCAGGATTCCAAGTGCACCGGCGGTACCCAGCCTCTTATCTTCCTGGATAAAAGCAGTGCGAAAAGTTTACGGTTCCAGATTGATCCCCCGCTTGAATATTTTTCCTGCTGCTGTTTTGGGGAGTTCGTCAAGGAATTTGATGATCCGGGGGTATTTGTACGGCGCTACTTGGTCCTTAACAAACAAACGCAGTTCGTCAGGGGATGTCTTGGCTCCCGGGCGAAGGACGACGGCCGCTGCCACTTCCTCCCCCAGGTCAGTGTTGGGGACTCCCATAACCGCTGCTTCCAGCACATCCTTGTGTCTGTAAAGTATCTCTTCAATCTCTCTCGGATAAATATTGTATCCACCCCTGATGATCATTTCCTTCTTACGGTCTACGATGTAGATATAACCGTCTTCATCCATACGGGCGAGATCTCCCGTATGGAGCCAGCCGCCGCGCATAGCCTCCGCAGTTGCTTCTGGCTGATTCAGGTACCCCTTCATGACGGCATCTCCGGAAACAAGCAGTTCACCGACTTTCCCCTGAGCAACATCCTGGTCTTGCTCATCAACAATGCGTACGTGGAATCCGGGAATCGGCAGGCCGATGGAACCGGGCCGCGTCTGTCTGCCAAAGGGATTTTCCACACATGTTGGAGAAAACTCTGTGAGACCGTAGCTTTCATAGATGATTGCCTGAAATGCTTTTTCGAAACGATGCAAAACTTCGACGGGCAAGGATGCGCCTCCAGAAATGCAGAAACGAAGGCTTGCTCTTTTGGGGGGACGGGTCGCGGCCAGCTCAACCAACCGGTTGACCATGGTTGGAACGGCATAGAGGATGGTGCTTGTTTCTTCTTCGATGGCTGTTAACACTTTTTCGGCATCAAAAGTTTCCCACATCCTGATAGTCAGCCCTGAATAGATGGAAATGTTCAGGGCATGGGTCTGTCCATAAATATGGAAAAGGGGGAGGACACTAAGAACAATGTCATGGGGTTGTGTGTATCGCACCTGGGCAACAGCCTGGGCGTCGCTCATTAGACTTTTGTGCGTCAGCACGGCGCCCTTGGAGCGGCCCGTGGTTCCACTGGTGTATATGACGGCAAAGGGATCATCATCCCGGGATGGGAAGGTCTCAAAATCACCGTCCTCAGCAAAGAGCGCTGTCAGGGGAATTATCCCCGCGGGCAAATTGTCACCCTCTGCGATTCGCAGGTCGATTTGAGGTAAGGAATCCATCACGGGAATGGCTTCCTTTAAATAATCGGCACGACCGATAAAAGCCCTGGCACCGGAATCGGCAAATATATGTTCCAGTTCCCCCTGGCGATAAAGGAAGTTTACCGGTACGACAATAGCTCCCACTTTGGCAAGCGCGTAATAGATCAATGCCCAACTCAGTGAACTGGGCATCATGAGAGCACAAACATCCCCAGCCTTGAGACCCAGACGGGCCAGACCATGGGCTAAACGATTCACCTGCTGGTTCATTTCACTAAAACTTACGCTCTGCCCTTCAAACCGAATTGCGGTATGATCAGGGATACGTCGCGCCGTATCGGTTAAGAATTTCGCTAAATTCATTTTTGCCTCTCTATAAAATCTAAAAGAAGACTTTGATTATTCATTGGTTTTAGCTATCAGTACTATTTCACACACCTAAATAGGTCATCATGATTTCTGGTTTTTCCCTTAATTCCGAAGTTTTTCCCTGCCAAAGGATGTGTCCCTTTTCCAAAATGTATGCACGGTCGGAAACACGCAGGGCAAAGCTTGAATTTTGCTCTGACAGAAGGATGGTCAATCCTTCTTTTTTCAAAAGGAGGATCTGTTCTTCAATAGTCTTAGTGATCATCGGAGCTAATCCTTCAGATGGTTCGTCCAGGAGCAAAAGAGTAGGATTACCCATTAGTGTTCGGGCAATAGTCAGCATCTGCTGTTCACCACCGGAAAGAGTGCCACCCCATTGATTGTTTCTATCTCTTAGAATAGGAAATAATCGATGTACCTTTTCGATGGTCCAGTCTTCTGTCTGCTTTTCTTTTCTTCCCTTTTTGCCGGCAATTTCCAGATTTTCCCGGACGGTAAGATCGGGAAATATCTCCCGGTCTTCAGGCACCAGCCCAACACCCAGTCTTGCTATTTCGTATGGTTTTTTGCCCTTAATTTCGTCGCCGTACAGTCTGATACTTCCCGAACGGGGGGGAGTAAGCCCCATAATACTTCGGAAGATTGTCGTTTTTCCGACGCCGTTTCGTCCCAGAAGGCAGACCGTTTCACCTTTGTCAATCTCCAGAGAGACATTGAACAGGATGTGGCTGAGGTCGTAGAAAGTGTTAATTTTTTTTACTTCCAGAAGCATCACTTATTTTCCTCTCCTAAATAAATTCGTTGAACTTCTTCGTTCCTTCTTACTTCTTCGGGTTTTCCGCTGAAAATGACCTTCCCCTGATGGAGAACCCTGATGTTATCTGAAATACCAAAGACAACGCTCATATCGTGTTCCACAAAGATAAGAGTTAACCCCCGTTCTTTCACCAGTTTCTGAATCAACACCGTCGTCTCGACCGTTTCCTGAGGACTCATGCCCTGCGTGGGCTCGTCGAGAAGGAGCAGGGAGGGATGGACGGACAGAGCAATTCCCAACTCCAGCCGCTTCTGATCCCCATGAGCCAAAAGCCCTCCTTTCGTATCTTTCTTACCCAGAAGGCCCACACTTTCCAGAATGGTTTCCGTTTCCTTCCGCACCATCTTTTTTGCACTGGTAAAGAGCTGATGGCTTTTCCCCTGGGCGGAAAAGACCGCCACCTGCACATTCTCAAAAGTAGTTAGCCTGGGAAAAATATTGAGACGTTGAAACGAACGGCCAATTCCCATCCTGGAAATGGCATGCGGAGGAAGGCCGGTAATTTCCCTCCCCTGAAAATAGACCTTCCCCTCGTCAGGTTTGATGTGACCGGTTAAAAGATTAAACAGGGTCGTCTTGCCTGCGCCGTTAGGTCCTATGATCGAGACTAGCTCTCCCTTCTCAATCTGGAGACTCACATCGGACGTTGCCGTAAGCCCGCCGAATTTTTTTGTCAGATGTTGTGTTTCAAAAATCATGATTTGCCCTCACCATTCCCGGCACCCAATTTGTTTCTAAACCGGAATATTTTTTCCGCGGCAAATCCGACCATGCCGTTGCGCATATATAAAACAAGAAACACGATGATGATCCCGAGGAAGAACATCCAATAGGTGGTATTTTTAGAAATGACCTTACTGATCAAGATATAGACGCCGGAACCTACGATCGGACCGGCAAAATTATAGATACCGCCAAGGAGGCAGACCACAAGCATATCGGTAGATTTCACCCAGTGGGCGTAATCCGGAAAGACGCTCCCAGCAAAAACGCAAAACAGAGATCCCGCAATTCCGAGAAAAAAGCTCGATATCACGAAAGCAGCCAACTGATACCTTCTGACAGGAACAGCGATGAATTCCGTCCTCATGGGATTTTCCCGAATAGCCTGCAGAGTGGCGCCAAAAGGAGAGTTGACGATCCTCCACAGCACAAAAATGCAGACAGCGACGATTGCCAGGCTGAAATAATAGATATTACTGCCGACATAGAGGACTTCGGGAATCGGGATGGACACAATGCCATTGTCTCCGTTGGTGAAGTCATACCATTCAAAGATAATGGTCCAGATGATTTGAGCAAAAGCCAGCGTCAGCAAAGCAAAGTAAACCGCACTGCGCCTTACACAGAACCACCCGACAATAGCCCCTACAATAGCTGCAACAACAGGCGCCGCGAGCACGGCTACAATGAATGGCGCTCCATACCTAGTCAAGAGAATCGCGGTGGCATATGCCCCCACAGCATATAGACCGGCGGGCCCGAAGGAAACCATGCCTCCGTATCCCAGCATCAGATTCAAGGCACATCCCGCCAAAGCCATAATCAGCATTTCGTTGATCAAACTCACCATACTCCGAGAGAAAACGAAAGGCACGATCAAGAGGACCAGAGAAACAAGTATCATCCATGATCCGGCGGAAAAGAACCGTTTAGTGAGATTTTTTATCAATTTTACCTCCCCTTATTCAGGCTTTCCCAAGAGGCCCCATGGCCGGATAATTAAAATGACAATCATGAGCATAAAAGGAAACGCCAAGGCCAGCTTGGGAATGATGTAGATACCGAAGGCGTTTAAGAGTCCCAAAATAATCGCGCCCAGAAAGGCGCCGGGCAGGCTTCCCAGTCCACCAATGACAACAATGATAAAGCACTCGATGATAACTGCCATATCCGATCCCAGGGCGACAACCGACATGGGCGGCATTAAGGTTCCCGCGAGGCCTGCAAGATAGCTGCCCAGCATGAAGACGCCCGTATATACTCTGGGCACATTAATTCCCAGAGCATTGGCCGTTTCCCGGTTGTGGGTTACGGCGCGGACAATACTTCCCAGGCTGGTGTATCGCATCAGAGCCGATAGTCCCAGAAAAACAACAATTCCGCAGCCGATTAGAAACAGATTGTATGTTGGGAAAGATAATCCCCACAGGGCAATATTCCCATTGACCGGCCAGGGAACCGACACCGTTTGATAGCCCACACCAAAAAAGAACTTGCAGGTATCTCCAAGAATGAGAATCAGGGCAAATGTCAGGATATACTGATAAAGCATTTCCTGGGAATAGATCCGGCGGAGTAACAAAACTTCAATCACTCCACCGATGAGGGCAACGGCAATGGGGGCGAAAAGGAGCGCCCACCAAAAAGCCCCCGGTATGTGGGCTAATTTTGATGTCAGGATATAGCACAGGAAACCACCCACCATATAAATGGTTCCATGGGCCAGATTTAATACTTTCAGGGTGCCAAATATAATGGACAACCCGGCGGCAATGAGAAAAAGGACCATTCCCACACTAATTCCACTTAACGCCTGGCCGATAAATGCTTCAATGGTCACGGAATCATCCCCTCTTTGATTCCTGCCGGGGGAGGAGTTTTTCCTTCCCCGGCAGGCAAGTTACATCAAGTTACATAATGTGTTCCTACTTCCCACCGCGCAGAATTTTGATCTGGTCGATAGTATGGTATCCTTCTTCACCGATGATATCAATATTGGTAACGTGGGGGAACGTCAGTCCCTTTGAAAAATCCATAATACCGTACCAGTTGGGCATCATCGCCTGATGGTCGTAGGCACGGATGGGAATTTTTCCTACGAAAGTATCCAGGATCATCCCTTCCAGAGCCGTAATAACCTTTTCCGTATCCACAGCTCCTACCTTTTCAATGGCTGCTTTCATTGCATACATGGTGACGTATTGATTCATGGCACCATAAGAAGGCCAGAAACCAGTCATCTTCATATGCTTGTCTACAAAAACTTTGTTGCGGGGATCTTTAATGGCCCAGAAGGGATAGCGGGTCGTGGCCAATGCTCCCTTGGGATAGGGCTCTCCCTGCTTGACCCCAGACCAGGTCTCTACGTCGCCGGCACAGGGTTGTATTGCAAACATTTTGTCGTATAAGCCGAAGGCAAAAGCTTGTTTGGTAAAGGCCAGTTCGCCACCGCCATAGATGCAGGCCAGGAAAAAAGCATCGGCCCCGGAATTAGCCATCTTGGTGATGTAGGCTGTAAAATCCGTCGTTCCGAGAGGCGCCCAGAGTTCATCGATAATTTTGGCGTCTGGAACCAGTTGCAGGTATTTTTCCTTAAAGCCCTTTAGTGAATTTTTTCCGGTCTCATAATCAAACCCAAGACTGATGATTTTCTTTGCCTTCTTCGTTTTTGCCAGGGCAATAGCCGGCGCGTAACCCCAATAGGGAACAGCATTGGTATCGATGCGGAATACATAGCGGTGAAAGTTTTCTTCTGTGATACTGGAAGATTGTGAAATGGTAACGATGAAGAGCTTCTTTTCTCTTTTTACATAGTTGGAAATAGCCAGCGCAACGGCACTGCTGATTGTTCCCGTGAGGAAATCTGCTTTTTCACTCAAAAGCAGGTCTTTTGCCTCCCGCAGGCCCACCTCCGGATTTAGCTTGTCATCCCGGGTAATCATCTTAAATGGTCTTCCGAGAACGCCCCCGGCGGCGTTAATCTCTTCGATTGCTATTTTACCGCCGGCTTCGGAGCTGATGCCATACATGGACATCGCTCCGCTCATGGAATGAATGAATCCTACGACAATCGGTTTTTTCTCCTGCGCCTGCGATGACACCGCCATTCCCAGTGACATAACGATTGCAATGATCACAGCAATCAACACCCTCCATCCTTTTCTCATGTGGCCCTCCTCTTAATATATAATATTAGGTTAAATACCATCCCCCGGTTGGCAACATTTGCCTCCGAGCGTGAAAGAATTTAGGTAATGTGCTTCATGTTTCTGATCTTTTGTGGATCACGTGTGCAAAAATAAGCGAATAGCGAATGAAAAGCAATACAAAATATATGTTATATTTATATTACTATAAATGTAATATATCAGGCAAGGGTGGCCAAATGAGATCTAAGGTTCGCCTTCACTTTATTGAGTCCCAGTTTATTTCTGAGCCGATAACGGTGGATATCGACAGCACTCTTGGATACATTCAGGAGATCGGCGATCTCTTTGCTTGTTTTGCCTTCTTTGATGAAATTGGCAATTTGAATTTCTTTGGGGGTAAGATGTCGATATTTTGAAGATATCTTACGGGAAAAGGGTGAGATGATATCGCTGAGGTTGGATTCCATCATGTCAACATAAGCCATAGCTTTGGAATCCAAGCGGCCGCTTCTCAGTTTATCAAGATAGGGAAGGACGAATGCCTGAACATTGGAAATTACTTTATCTTCCAGTTCTTCACGGTCACCCTCTCTTTCTTTTAGCAGAACTCTCAATGTAGTGTTTAATTCTTCGAGGCTTCGTGACTTGATCCTTAGTTCCTTCTCCCTGTTCTTCAGTCCCCGTTCCGCCTCTTTCCATTCCGTAATATCTGTAAACGAGGCGACGCTTTTTTTCGTTCCCGGAATCATATCAACGGGAAGGAACATATGACGAACTCGACTTTCGGAATCGATAAGATCATGTTCATAATTTCTCGGAGCGGCAGCCCCGGGTGGCCACCCAAACTCCCCCACCTGTGGCCACTTGAAAATCCCCCACCCGACGGTTGTTTTTAAGGTCTGAAAAACAGGTTTTTAAAACAACTTCACAAGCGGTCAGCAGAACGTTACAAACTCCCATTTAGCAAAAGAACATGGGAGGATGAGAAAGGATGAACGTTTTGCAACCGAACAAGAAAACAGCGATAATTACACTACTTACCAATGGAGTCAGTCAGCGCGAGATCGGGCGCAAAGTGCGCGTGGATCGCAAGACTATCCGCAAGTACGCCCGTATTACAGAAGGTAACGTACCGGTTACCGGCAGCCTGTCAAAATCCCCCGGGGTGGCCACCGGCTCCGAGGATAGTTTCAGCCAAATTCCCCCACCCCGGCCACCGGCTTTGAAGGGGTCGGCAGATGGGGACGATTCCATGCCTGCCCATGCCCGTTCAGCCTGTGAAGAGCACCGTCCCTGGATAGAGGAGCAAGTACGTTTGGGGCGCAATGCCGTAGCCATTTATCAGGATCTGGTTGAGCGGTTTGCCTTTGAGCATAAATACAACAGCGTGAAACGGTTTTGCCGTGCACTGCGCAGAAAAAATCCCAGCCAGTATGACCGGCTTGAGTTTCCGCCCGGAGAGGAGGCCCAGGTGGACTACGGTCTTGGTGCGCTTACCCGCAAACCCGGCACAAACACATACCGCCGCCCGCGACTGTTTGTCATGACGCTGAAGTATTCCCGCCGCTGTTTCAGAAAGGTGGTCTGGCAATCCAGCCAGGTGGTCTGGTCCAAACTGCATGAGGAGGCATTCCGCTATTTTGGGGGCTCCACCAGATATGTGGTTCTGGATAATTTAAAGGAGGGTGTCATCAAGCCCGATCTCTATGAGCCGAAGTTAAACCCGTTGTATTCCCTTGTGCTGGCTCATTACGGCGTTGTAGCTGATCCTGCACGTGTAGCAGATCCTGACCGCAAGGGCAGCGTTGAAAACGCGATTCAGCACACCCAGAACACAGCACTGAAAGGCCGCCGGTTTGAAAGCATAGAAGAACAGAATCAGTGGCTGATGCACTGGGAAGAACGCTGGGCAGCGGTACGGATTCACGGCCGTATGAAACGGCAGGTCCAGGAAATGTTTGAGGAAGAAAAACCGTTTCTTGGGAATCTGCCTCTCAACAGTTTCTCCTATTTTGCGCAGGAAACCCGCACAGTGCAGGATGACGGCACCATTCAGATCCAGGACTGCTATTACGCCGCATTGCCTGCCCGGTTGCATACAAAGGTTGTTGTGCGAATTTATGACCAGGAGATTGAAATCATCGATCCCAGGACGATGGAAGTTGTACGGCGGCATAGGAAGGGCACCCGCAAAGGCATGGTCTTCATGGAGGAGAAAGATCTTATTTTTAACCCTTCACGTCAGACTTGTTACTTGATGTCTCAGGCTGCCGCCATCGGCCCGTGTACGGAGAAGTTGTGCCGATATCTGTTTGATGGTCAGGGCAGGCAGGGGCATCGCCGCATGCGGGGCATTGTCGCGCTTGCCCGCAAGCACTGTTCCGTCCATATTGAGCAGGCTGCCCGGATTGCGCTGGAGAGGAGATTTTACACATGCAAAATCATCCGAAAACTGGTTACAGATATTGCCGAAGCGGATTTGGCCGATAAGGATAAGGCGTCAGCCGAATTTACCCAGGAGCACAGCCTCATTCGTTCACCGCAGGACTATGCCCTGTTTTTTGAAACCCACGCGGCCGGTAACGGCCGTAAACCTAATATACTTCAGTGAAAGGAGTAATCATGAGAACTATTGAAGAGGTTGAAAAACAACTCCGGGCGCTGTATCTGCACGGCATGGCCCAGACTCTGCAGTCCCGCTGCCTGCAAGCACAACAAAGCGGCACAATGAGCGTGCTTGATGTCCTGACGCAACTTGTGCAAGATGAGCTGGACTGCCGTCACTCGCGCTTGATTGAGCGGCGGTTCAACAACTCCGGTCTCGACGAGCGAAAGATCATGCAGGATTTTGACTGGTCGTATAATCCCCGTCTGCCCAAACAGGCGATTCTGGAGCTGATCAGCGGGAAGTTTGTGCAGAATGCCGATGATGCTCTTTTGATCGGCCATCCCGGCACCGGTAAAAGCCACATTGCCAAGGCCGTTTCACATGCGGCAATCCAGTCCGGTTATCAGGTTGCCTACCGGGAAGCGCAGTGTTTCTTTGAAGACATCTTTGAAGCTACTCAAACCGGAAGACGCAAAAAACTCTTCAAGCTGTTCTGTGGTTCCGATCTGCTGGTCATCGATGATCTGTTCCTGAAAAAACGTCTGCCGCAAACCGCTGCCGATGATCTGCTCGATGTGATTCTGGATCGCTATCGCAACCGGAAAAGCTCGCTGATCACCTCAAACAGGCCAATTGAGGATTGGGGAAAACTACTTGGCGACAATGCGGCGGCTTCGGCCATTCTTGACCGACTGTTACACCGAGGTCATCTTCTGAAATTTGAAGGCAAAAGCTACCGGCTCAAGGAGGCTTCTAAAAGACTTGCATTAGAAAAGAAAAAAAGCTAAATCAAACCACGTTCTGCCGACTCAAGGTGGGGGATTTTGACCCGGCCACGGGTGGGGGAATTTGAAGTGGCCATCCGGG
>JANXZC010000173.1 GCA_025355725.1 Syntrophus sp. (in: bacteria) | reverse complement strand
CCCTCTTTGATGATAAATTCTACAGGTCGCATCTTCACCTCCCAGGTGATATTATCTGGGGCGATGAATATCATAAATATCCTGTAATGTCAACTAATTACATTAACTAAAGTGGTTTTTATGCCACTAATTCAGGTCTTTCTTTATAACTGTTGCAGAGAAGAGGCTTGCCATAGTAAACTGCCACGCTTTTCCGGAGCTTCCGGAAGAAATTCGTTTATCTATGAAAAGACCGATGGAGCTGAAGACCATAACGATGATGGAAGATTGACAAGATGCACGAACTCCCGGTTATGCAGAGTATCCTCACGATTGTATTGAAGCACGCCGCCATGCACAACGTGAAAAAGGTACATGCCATTAACCTGCTAGTGGGAAAACTGAGTGATCTCGAAGCTGAATGGATGCAACGCTACTTTGATTACCTGAGTGCCGGCACGGTGGTCGCAGGGGCCAGGCTCAATATCGAATGGGTGCCGGCAGTGCTTTCATGTGAGGTCTGCCAAACCAGGGTTGAGATCAACAAGGTCAACCTGGATGGTATTACCTGCCCTGCATGCGCAAAAAACAAATTTCAGCTCGTATCGGGCAAGGAATATCATATCAAGAACATGGAGGCTGAGTGATGAGTGAGATCAGGCTTATAGAAATAAAAGAGGAGATCCTTACGGATAATAAAGAAGAGGCCGCCAAGCTGAGAAAAAAACTGAAGGACCGCGGAATTTTTCTCCTCAACCTTATGTCCTCCCCAGGTGCGGGGAAAACGAGCCTCATCCTCAGAACTATCGAGCAACTGAAAACTAAATTCCGCATCGGCGTGCTGGAGGCGGACATCGACTCCACTGTGGATGCCGAAAAGATTGTAGCTGCCGGCATACCGGCCGTACAGATCAGGACGGGTGGATTCTGCCACCTCGACGCGGGTATGGTCATGAAGGGACTGGACGCCCTTGATCTCTCGGTCCTAGACCTGGTAATCATCGAGAATGTGGGCAACCTCGTATGTCCGGCGGAGTTTGACACGGGGGCTGTCAAAAACGCCATGATCCTGAGTGTCCCCGAGGGTGACGACAAGCCCTTGAAATACCCGCTCATGTTCAATATCTGCGATGTGTTGCTCGTGAATAAGATTGATTATCTGGGTCTTTCGGACTTCAGCATGGAAACCCTTCATGAACGGGTCCATACCCTGAACCCCCATATAGCCATTATTGAAACTTCTTGTAAAACAGGAGCGGGAATTGATATGTGGTCAGCATGGCTGGCCGAAGAAATCAAAAAAATAGAAAACGAAGGGAACATCAATGATGAATGATGAAGCCTATTATAAATTAGCAAAAGTCCTCGATACCCTGCCCAACGGTTTTCCGGCCACGGAAAGCGGCGTGGAGATCAAGCTTTTGAAGAAGATATTTGCTCCGGAGCAGGCTGAGCTCTTTTGTCAGTTGCGGCTGACCTTTGAAACCACCGAGCAGATTGCAGCGCGTACGGGACTGCCGTTGGAAGATCTGGAGAGAAAGCTGATCACGATGGCCGCCGGGGGGCAGATATTCATGATCAAGATGCAAAAAAAACGTTATTTCAGGATTTTGCCGTGGCTTTTCGGAATCTATGAGTTTCAGCTTAATTGCCTTGATAAAGAGTTTGCCTTATTGCACAAGGAGTATGAACCCTTTTACCACCGGCAATTCTTCTCACAAAAACCACAACTCATGCAAACCCTTGCGATTGAAGAGAGCATTCCCGTCCATCAGGAGGCGCTGCCTTATGAAAAAGTTTCGACGATCATTGAAAACAACCAGTCCTTCCTCCTGAATGAATGTATCTGCAAAAAAGAGCGGGGATTACTTGATCAACCCTGTGACAGACCTCTAGAGGTGTGTCTTTTTATTGCCCCTTTTCCCGGGGTTTTCGACAAGTCCCGAACCGGACGTGTCATCACCAAGGCGGAGGCATATGAATTACTGAAAAAAACCGAAGAGCAGGGGCTGGTGCATTTGACGAGCAATGTACAGTTAGGACAAATTTATATCTGCAACTGCTGCAAATGTTGTTGCGGTGTTCTCAGGTCTATCAATGAATTCGGCATCCCGGCCCCACTGGTTATCAATTCCCACTATTACGCCGAGATCAATCCTGATGAGTGCACCGGTTGTGGAATCTGTGCCGATGAACGTTGTCAGGTAAATGCCATCACCGAAGGGGAAGATGTTTACCGGATTGTTCAGGAAAGGTGCATCGGTTGCGGGTTATGCATAAGCACCTGTCCGATGGAGGCGATCCGACTGGTTCACAAAGACCATGCAGAGATTGCGCTGCCTCCTTTAACCGAGGATGCATGGTTTGTGGCGCGGGGGGCTGCCCGGGGGATAGATTTCTCTAAATTCAGATAATGCCGCAGAGATTATTATAAATAATACCGCAACACCTTGAATATGATTACTGCATTCATAAGCCCGGCGAAAATCATTTTTTATCTGGTCGTTCTAATCAACAGCTATGCTGCCGTCTATTATTCCAATTTTCTGTTTTTTTACGTTAGAGACCATTTCGGGTTCAGCGGCTTGGAGAACCTGCTCCTTGCCGCGCTCAGC
Organism: Syntrophus sp. (in: bacteria); assembly: GCA_025355725.1. Classification (GTDB taxonomy): domain Bacteria; phylum Desulfobacterota; class Syntrophia; order Syntrophales; family UBA8958; genus UBA8958. The sequence goes on along the minus strand of JANXZC010000173.1, from coordinate 19,108 downwards.
GGGTTTGTTTACATTTTTGCTGCCTGGCAGGGCGGGGCGTATGCAGAGCGTTTCGGCTACGTGCGGGGGCTTTATGTGGGGCTCATGGGCGTTGCCATATCGCTGGCAGCGGGACTGCTCTGGGATTCCGTCGTTGGGCAGGTCGTTGTTTTTGCAGCCTGGACGGTTTCCATATGCTTTACCTGGCCGGCCCTGTCGGCCATTGTCAGTGAAAACGGCGGTGCGCGCCTGTCGGTCATGGTGGGGATATATAATATCACTTGGGCGGTGAGCGCCGCAGTGGCCTACTTTACGGCGGGGCTCCTTCTGGAGCGCCTCGGAATGGCAAGCCTTTTCTGGCTTCCCCTGTGTCTGGTGGCGCTCCAGGTGGCGCTGGTCTTCCTCGCCGGGCGTTTGCAGCAAAAGGGGGAAACCGTTGCGCCGGTCGCAATAGAAGCGACGGAGACAGGCAGACCGACCAATTCACGGCGGCTCCTGCACATGGCCTGGCTGGCAAATCCCCTCTCCTACGTTGCCATAAATACCTTACTGCCCCTGATTCCGTCCATTTCGGTGAGCCTTGGTTTGTCCACGGGGGCCGCCGGAATCCTCTGCTCCGTATGGATGTTTGCCAGACTCGCCGCCTTCGTTATCCTCTGGCGCTGGACGGGATGGCACTACCACATCGCCTGGCTCATCGGGGCATTCGCTGTCATGGCGGTCTGCTTTGCCGGGTTTGTCCATCCCCGGTCCGTGCCCATGCTTTTGGCCGCACAGGTGGGTTTTGGCCTGTCGATAGGGCTCATCTACTACTCGTCCCTCTTCTATTCCATGAACGCCTCGGAGGAAAAGGGAACCCACGGCGGATTGCATGAGGCGATCATCGGTACCGGGCTGTTTGTCGGACCAGCCTGCGGAGCCTTCTCCCTCTTTCTATTCCCTTCCCTTGCGGTTGCCACCTGGCCGGTGACGGGATTACTCATCGCCGGGCTGGCGGGACTTGTCTGGATGGGTAGATCCGGGGAAAGCTGAATCAAACCAAAAAAACAAGACCTTTGAAAACGCCTTTTTCTGTTATTCCGGACTTGATCCGGAATCCAGATCTGCTTGAAAAGACTGGATTCCCGCTTTTGTGGGAATGACGATAGAGAGGTCGAAATGGTCTTTCTCAATAAAGGTCTCAATTCGTATTACCCGTGCCGTTACCCGTCGGCCACAGAGCGTCCCGCAGTCCCGAGGAGCGTTCGATCCGCCGGGAGACGGCCTTGAGAAAAACATCTTCCCGGCCCCAGACGGTTACGTCCTTCCGGGCTCTGGTGAGGGCAGTATAGATCAATTCCCTGGTCAGGAGCGGGGTGTCCCGGTCGGGAAGGAGGCAGAGGACCCGGTCGAACTCCGAGCCCTGACTCTTATGGACGGTCATGGCGAAGACCGTTTCGTATGATCCCAGGCGGGAGGGCAGGATTTTCCGGAATGACCCCTCCGGGGTGGGGAAAAAGACCCGGGGATCGTTCTGCCCCTCCGGATCGGGAAGGACGATCCCGATATCGCCGTTATAAAGCCGCGCCGTGTAATCGTTACGGGTGACCAGGACCGGTCGTCCGAAGTACCACGGCGTATCACGGCGGATGATTTTGCGGCGGTGCAGGATCTCTTCTACCAGGTAGTTGATGTGACCGACGCCGTAAGGACCTTCCCTAAGGACGCAGAGAATCCGCAAGAGATTGAAGCGCCCGAAAACGTCCTGGGGATCGGTGGTGGCCAGATACCCGGCAAATGCTTCCGTCAGGGTATTTTCGAGGGTTTTATAGAGGGCCTCGGGGGTGGGCAGGGTTTGCCAGCGGGCGTCTCCGGTTACCGCAGTTTTCAGGATGTTTAACGCCTCCGGGCCATCGCCGTCATTTATGGCGCGACTGGCGGCGGCAATCCCGCTCCCGGCGTGGAAACGATAGTTCCTGAGCAGTTCCACATGGCAATCGGCAGCCGGTGGGACGAAACGGCCTGGCCCCTGGATAGGTACGGATTCACCCGTCAGGCGTCGGCAGGTTTCGACAAAGAGCGGCGAATAGACCGGACTGCGCCCCCTATGGCAGATATCCCCGAAGACGGCTCCGGCCTCGACGGAGGCCAATTGGTCCTTGTCCCCTAACAGAATCAGCCGGGCGGAATCAGGAATGGCCTGGACGAGCCTAGACAGGAGGGCCAGATCGATCATGGAGCCCTCATCGACGACGACTACATCTACGGGCAGGTGATTATCCTCATGATACCGGGTATTTCGGGCATGGGGGCCGCTGCCCAAGAGACGATGAATCGTAGAAGCCGTTACCGGAAGAGCAGATTTGACTGCTTCCGGGCAGGGCAGGGCGGATTTTGCTTCCTGAATGGCCTCCTGCATCCGGCCCGCCGCCTTGCCCGTCGGGGCCGTCAGGGCGATCCGCAGCGGTATGCCTCCGTTCTGTTCAATGATGAGGGCCAGAATTTTGGCGACTGTGAAGGTCTTGCCAGTACCCGGTCCACCGGAAATCACGGAGAAAGATTTGGCAAAGGCGGTAAAGGCGGCCACTTTCTGCCAGTCTGTCCTTATGTCGACTTCTTGCCGCCCGTCCGTTTCGCCGTCGGAAACAGGAGGAGGGAAAAGACGTTCAAGACTTTCCCGCAGGCGGCCTTCATCAAATGCCGTCAGATCCGCCTCCATCCTTTGCTTCAGGATCATTGCCAGTTTGCTTTCGTATTCCCAGTAGCGGTGGAGGTAGAGCCTCGTACCCACGAGGATCAGGGGTTTCCACTCTCCGGCCCGGCCCGCCACGGGGCTTTCCGAGAGGGTTTGGCGCCAGGGGTCAAGTTCGGGACAGCGGACGGGATCGTCGGTTCCGGGAAGGAGGAGCTTTCCGGCCGGGACAGAAAGATCCAGGCAGATATGACCCTCGCCGCGCCAGCGACTGATCAGGGCCGCCGCCAGGGCTACATCGGGAGCGTCGTCGCCGGTGAGCCCCTGGATGAACCGGGCAAAGTGGAGATCCAGGGCCGACAGATACTGATGCCGGTATAGTTGATCAAGATGTTGATTCATTTCAAGATGCTACTCCATTTTGATCAGACCCCGGGCCAGGGTTGCTATTGTCTCCGGTGTGGGCCGATTCCGGTAGATACCGAAGTCGCCTCCCCGGGCCGGATCGACGCCCCGGAGAAAAATATAAAAAACACCGCCGAAATGCCGCTCGTAATCGTAATCAGCACCCATCCGTGACTTCAGATATTGATCCAGGGCCAGGACGTAAAGATGGTATTGAAGGAAGTAGTAATCTTTCTCCATGACCAGCCTCAGGGCGTCTTTGCCATAATATTCGATGTTTGTTCCCAGGAGGTTCGATTTCCAGTCGATGAGATAGAACCGCTCGGCGAATCTGAAGACCAGATCCATGTAGCCGTTCATGAAGCCCTGGGCGGGCATGAAGTTCAGCCGTCCCATCTGGCGGGGATAATTATCCGGAATTCCTTTCCCGGCAAAGAGCCTGCCCAGTTTTTCCGGAGTGACCGGTTGCAGGGGAAAATAGAATCCCAGCTCCCGGAGGCAGGAGGTGGGGGAAACGCCGGAAAGTCGCAATCCGGGGACGGACGGGTCAAGGGGCGCCGCAAGGACTTTGCGGATCATCTTACAGAGTGTGGCTTGCCAGTGCGGTTCATAACCGTGGTCGCCGATCTTTTTGCAGACAACTGCTTCGATGGCGCTATTGTCAGTAAAATCGAGGGCTTCGAATATGTCATGAATGAATATGCCTGCCCGCGTCCCGGCGGGAAAGGAAAAGATGCTTGTGGGATCGAGTGTGTCCGTCAATCCCGGCGGAGACATGAAACCAGGAGATGGATCGGGGGGAGCGAAGATTCCCGTGGGGGATGGTGCTGCTGGCGGCGGGGCCTGATCCCGGTCGGCGTTGTCAAGATCTTCTTCCTTTTCCTTGTGGGCGACGAAATAGGAAAAGCTGGCGATTCGGTCCGCCCGGGGAATCTGTCCGGTAAATGTCCGGCCGGCGAGGGGGACGTCAGTTTCCGGCAGCCTTTGGTAGAGGATGCCCGGCAGGCTGGCAAAGGGGATTAGCTGGATGGTCCCTCCGGATCTCTCCACAATGGCCGCCAGGTCGGCGTGGGTTTGGTCTTCCGTAAGGTTGGAGAAATGTGTCTCTGTCTCCGCCACGATGTTCCGGGAATTGAGGGATGAAGTGGTAGAGGCGCCTGGCGCAGGATGAAGCGTATAGGCGACGGCGGAACTGCCGGCATCTTTGAATGGTCCCCAGTAAAGGTAGGTGCGGTACTTCGCCCGGGTCAGGGCCACGTAGAGGAGGCGGATATTCTCTGCTAATGATTCCCGTTCGGCAAGGATGACCGCCTGCTGATCTTCATCGGCGAGGACCAGGTTCAGCCGCCAATCGTCCTGATCATCGTGATAACGAGGCAGTTCTTCTTTTCTTGCCCGTGACGATCCCCATTGAAAAGGGCAGAAGACGAGCGGGTATTCAAGGCCCTTGCTTTTGTGGATCGTTACGAGACGGACGGCGTTGGCGTCGCTCTCCAGGCGCAACTCGTGCTCTTCCTGACGGGTTGCGGCCGGGTCGCGTTGCCGGGCGAGCCATTTGATCAGGCCCGTCATGCCTAATTTACGGGCCGAGGCTTCGTTATGGATGATTTCCGACAGATGGAGGAGGTTGGTAAGCCTTCTTTCCCCGTCGCGATAGCCTAACAGTCGCGGGTGGACATCCTCGTTCCGCAGGAGGGTCCGGAACATGCGGATGAATCCTGCCTCTTCCCAGAGGTCATTATACTGCTGAAAGCGGTTTACCCACGCCTCCCACGGATGCTCCTCCCTTTTGGCGGACATTATGGCTTCGCCGCTGACGCCCATGATGTCTGTTACCAGAGCCGTTCCCAGTGCCTTTTCACTGTGGGGCTCAGCGACGCCGGCCAGGAGGCGTTCCATCTCCAGGGCCTCGGGAGAATCAAAAATATTCCCCGCCCCATGAAGAACGCAGGGAATAGCAAGCTCATGGAGGGACTCCTGGACATGGCGGGCCTCCCGGTTTTCCCGGACCAGGACGGCTATATCCCCGGGCTGAAGCGGTGCGCCGCCGATAGTTGCTTTTCCCTGGCGGGCAAGAGACAAGAGGCGAGAGATTTCCCCCGCCACGGCCCCGGCAATCAGGCGGCGAAAATTTTCCTTGTTTCCGGCGGCATTGGCTCCGGCAAGGCATTCTTTGTCGAAATAGACGAGCTGGAAGGGGGCGTTTGCATCTCCGGAAAGCTCCAAAAGGGGCCGGTCCTGTTCATCCACCCCGGAAGCGGCACGGAAGGGGATTTCGGCAAAGACAAACGGGTTATGGTTATGCTGCCCGGGAGTGGCGAAGATATGGTTGATTGAGGTAACGAGGCGTGGCTCGGAGCGCCAATTATAGGTCAGGCTATAGCTGTTCTGAACCTGTCGGGAGGCACGGAGGTAAGAAAAGAGATCGGCGCTCCGGAAACTGTAGATCGCCTGCTTGGGATCGCCAATGAGGAAGAGGATGCTGTCCTTGCCGAAGACGGTCTGAAAGATAGCATACTGGACCGGGTCGGTGTCCTGAAATTCATCGATGAGGGCGGCGCGGTAGCGCTGGCGCAGGGCTTGGGCCAGCGCTTCTCCGCCCGGTTTTTCCAGGGCCGTCCGGACTCTCAACAAGAGGTCATCGTAGGACTGGATATTTTGCTCCTCCTTCTTGAGGGGCAGTTCCCGTCGCAGGACGCGGAATATTTCCGTCTTGAGATAAAGGAACTGGTGGTCCATTTCCCTCTGAAGGATTTGGGCGATATCCCATAATTCACCGCAGAGATCGAAAAAAGGATGCCCCGGCGTCTGCTGGTTTTTGTTGGTCTTCTGTTTCAAAACGACGGTGGTGAATTTTTCCCAGCCCGGGAAGAAGGGCAAGCCTCCCTCCCGACCCATCCATAGATCCATGAGGGAAATAAGGACGTCGGGGCTCTTATATGATGTCTTGTTCAAACCCGGATCTTTCAATTTGCCGATGACTCCGGATCTGGCTGCGCCCCAGGCCGCCTTAACTTTTCTCAGGGTGTCGCGAAATGGTTCCAGGGAATGCAGGTCAATCGGTTGGACCTCAGGCTGAATCCGGATATCGGGCTGGGAGAACGAGTTCCTTGTTATCTTCAGGAAAGCTTCGGGACCGTATTTCTTCTCCCGGGCGTAACGGATGAACTCCGGGGCGGCCTCGTAGAAGTTGCGACGCCAGAAATCCTCGACAATTTCTTCCGCCAGGGGCCTTTCATCGGTAATCAGTTCCGTGTCGAACAGACTCAGGCTTTCAAAAGCGTGCTCCCGCAGGACCTGCTGACAGAAACTGTGCATGGTGAAGATGGGGGATTCGTCGAAATTCCTGAGGGCCACCTTCAGGAGGCGCAGACCTTCCTCGGGATGGGCCAGGTCCCTGATGAGCCCCCCGATGAATTCATCCCCGGTGGTTCCGTATTCCATGGCGACGATTGCCGCCCTGATCTGCCGGCGGATACGATCCCGCAACTCTTCCGTCGCCGCCACGGTGTAAGTGACGACGAGGATCTGGCTGACCTTGAGCTGCTGCTCCAGGAGGAGCCGGAGAAAAATGGCGGTTATGGCGTAGGTCTTGCCTGTACCGGCGCTGGCCTCGATAAGGTTGCTCCCGGCCAGGGGGCTGCGGAGGAGATCGAAATCATGGGATTCATTCATGCCGGTCAGATTCATTCACTTTTAATCGTTCCTTTCATGGCAGGAAATGATGATGTTCAAAATGACATTCATTGAATAGCCCGTTCTTTCCAAGCCGGACTATAAGAATACTGGTACTCTATGTCAACGGAAAAGTACCAATTGCGCCGCCAATTCAATTCTGAAAAATGACTTGACTTTTCAAAGGCAGTACTCTAAAGATACAAATTCAAAACGACGCAATGACGCGGGGTGGAGCAGTCCGGTAGCTCGTTGGGCTCATAACCCAAAGGTCAGAGGTTCGAATCCTCTCCCCGCTACCAAAAAATTACAAGGGGTTAAGCAGTTCGCTTAGCCCCCTTTTTCTTTTGTGGTGTAACCTATTGCTAACCGCCTGAGAGATTTTCAGAACGCCATGCGCTCCTGTATGAAAATTGCGGAGCGAGTCAAATTATTGACAATTCGTCAGTAAAACCATTATTTATTAAACAATCATTTACCCATGGCTACCATTGAATTCCTTGACTAGTTGAAATAATTAGAAAATATATTGCTGTGCTTCATGGCACAATGTCTGCATTATATTCAGTCCTTAATTGATCGCCACCCATATCAAAACAATGATACGAAGGAGGAGCATGCGATGAGGTACGAGATTCAGAAAGGAGACCCGATAGGCCAGGTAACTAAACTTCTCGGCCTCAGTTGGGATGAATTTCGTAAATTGAATCCCCACGCCGTCGCTAAATTCAAGAATACGGGACAATGGTACATTAAAGAGGGCAAGACGGTCGAAGGCCCCGGTTCCTTTCAATCCAAGTTGAACGAAGCTCAGGGGGAATTAAAAGTGAATCCGGCTTCACATAATGTCAATAAGAATGAATCGATTGAATACACCATCAAGCCTGGGGACACCCTCTGGAAACTATCCAGGGAAAAATTTCATATACCTGTTGATACGATTATTAAGGATAATGGAATGCTGAATCCCAATGCACTTCAAGTTGGTCAGAAATTGCGAATTCGTGTGGACTCGCCGCCATTGGATAATAAGGAAACTGTTGTCGCAAGTTGGTATGGAGCGCAATATCACGGCAAGGTGATGTCTAATGGGAAGCCATTCGATATGCATAAAGACACAATTGCTCATCGTAATTTACCTTTGGGAACTCGTGTTCAGATAGAAAATCCCGCGACGGGTAGGGCCGTAGATGCAATAGTGACGGATCGCGGACCATTTATCAGCGGGCGTGATATAGATCTATCCTATAGTCTGGCCAAGAAACTTTCTGTGGTGGAAAAGGGAGTCAGCAAGCTTTTCATGAAGGTTTTATAGGATACATATTCTATTTGACATCTCAATGAGTATCCGGTAGCCTCCACATAAGCTAACAAATACCGTAACAAACACCACCCGAATTTCTTTCCAAACGGCGCCATTTATCAAAGAGGGGGCCACATGAACGACCAAGCCAAGACAAATCAAGAACTGATCGAAGAGATATCCATCTTGAAGCAGAAAATCGGGGAATTGGAACGCGCGGAGTCAGAAAACAGGCGGACAGAGGAGGCGCTCCGGAGGAGTGAAGAAAAATATCGTCATTTGTTTGAGAGCGCCGGGGAAGGAATACTGATTGCCCAGGGCGAGCGGATACAATATGCCAATCCCGCCCTTGTAAAGATACTTGGGCATTCGCAAGACATTATTACCGCCAGGCCCTTTATTTCATTCATTCATCCTGAGGACCGTTCGATGGTTCTTGATCGTCATTTGAAAAGAATGAAAGGTGACGTTTTGGAAACAGACTATCCGTTCAGGATCGTTACGGTGGAGGGGAATGAAAAGTGGCTGCAAATTAATTCAAGAGTCATTGCCTGGGATGGATCGCCGGCATCCCTGAGTTTCGTTGTGGATATCACCGAGCGCAAGCGGGCGGGAGAGGCGCTGAGAGAACGCGAAGAGAAGTACCGCCTGTTGATCGAGAACAGCCATGACATTATCTATACACTCAACCCAGACGGTGTCTTTACTTTTGTCTCCCCCGGTTGGACCGTGCTCTTGGGTCACCAGATTGATCAGGTTGTGGGAAAACCATTCCGGCCATTTGTCCATCCCGATGATCTTGGCAGGTGCGAGGCATTCCTCCGGAAATCGATCGATACGGAACAACGACAAACGGGAGTTGAGTACCGCGTGCAGCACGCCGACGGGTCTTGGCGCTGGCACAACACAAATTCTGTTCCTTTAAAGGACGAAGCCGGCAATGTCATTGGCTTTGAGGGCATCGCCAGTGATATCACGGAGCGCAAGCGGATGGAGGAATCCTTAAAAGAAAGTGAGGAGGTATTTCGACTGCTTTTTGAAGAATCTGCCGATGCCCATCTGTTAATCGATGGTGGGAGATACATCGACTGTAATGAAGCGGCCTTGAGGATCGCCGGCTGTTCCGACAAGTCCATGCTTATGGGTTTAACACCCGCCGACATGGCTCCGGAAAGACAGCCCGACGGGGAACTTTCATCTGAAAAGGCAAAACGGATGATAGCGATTGCTAATAATGAAGGATCAAATCGTTTTGAGTGGGTCAACAGAGGATTTGATGGTGTTGAGAGATATCTGGAGGTAATGCTCACGTCAATTCCAATGAAAGGCAGAAAGCTTACCCATACAATATCGCGGGACATTACGGAGCAGAAAAGAGTGGACAATGAGATGAGGGAATCCCAACGGAGACTCTCTGACATCATCGAATTCCTGCCGGACGCCACCCTCGTTATCGACAAGGATGGCAAAGTCATTGCCTGGAACCGAGCTGTAGAAATCATGACCGGCATCAAAAAAGAAAACATGATCGGCAAGGGAAATAACGAGTATTCGCTTCCCTTTTACGGGGACAGAAGGACCATCCTCATCGATCTCGCCCTGCATCCGGATAAGGAGAAAGAAAAGCTTTACACGGCCATTCAGAGGGTTGGCGACATCCTTTTTGGTGAATCCTTTACCCCAAGCTTACCTCCCGGCGATATCCATCTTTCTGCGACGGCTTCGGTTTTACGCGATTCCAAGGGCGAAATTATTGCCGCCATAGAATGCATCCGCGACAATACGGAACGCAAAAGACTGGAGGAGCGTTTGAACCGGGCCGAGAAGATGGAGGGACTCGGCAGACTCGCCGGCGGGGTGGCCCACGATCTCAATAATGTTCTGGGGGTATTGGTCGGATATTCTGAGCTTCTTCTGCAAAAACTATCTGAAGATAGTTCCCTGAGAAGATACGCAGATACTATCCTGCAGTCCAGCATGAAGGGAGCGGCGATCATCCATGATCTTTTAACCCTCGCGAGAAGAGGTGTGTCCGTTTCGGAAATAGTCAATCTCAACAGGGTTATTTTCGCTTATCTCAAGTCGCCGGAATTCGAGACGCTGAAGTCCTATCACCCGTGCGTGAAAATTTGGACGGATCTTGAAGAGGGGCTCCTGAATATCAAAGGGTCCCCTATCCATTTAGAAAAAACCTTGATGAACCTTGTTTCCAACGCCGCAGAGTCCATATCAGGCCTGGGGGAGGTGACGATTCGGACGGAGAACCGCTATCTGGACCAGCCTATTCGGGGATACGATGATGTGCAGGAGGGTGACTATTTAGTTCTGATCGTATCTGACACGGGAAGGGGCATCCCCGTCCAGGATCTTGGGAAGATCTTCGAGCCTTTCTATACGAAGAAAGTCATGGGAAGGAGCGGGACGGGACTTGGTTTAGCGGTTGTCTGGGGGACCGTAAAAGATCACAATGGATATATCGACGTGCAGAGCGAAGAGGGGAAAGGGACTACCTTTACCCTCTATTTCCCCGTCACGAGGGAGAAACTCTCAAAAGTGAAAGATGCCGTATCATCGTCAATCTACAAGGGAAGGGGTGAATCAATCCTGGTAGTGGATGACGTGAAGGAGCAAAGAGAACTTGCCATGAGCATCCTGGAATGGCTCGGGTATCAGGTCGAGGCTCTTTCCAGTGGTGAAGAGGCGATTGACTACCTCAAAAGCAAAAAGGCGGATCTGGTTGTATTGGACATGATCATGGAGCCGGGAATAGACGGTCTTGAGACCTACAAGAGAATACTCGAAATCAGGCCTAAACAGAAAGCCATTATTGTGAGCGGATTTTCGGAAACCGATCGGGTCAAGAAGGCGCTGGAAATTGGCGCCGGATCTTTTGTCCGGAAGCCATATATCCTGGAAAAAATAGGATTAGCAGTCAGAACGGAACTTGATAAATTTAAAGGACCATCTCAATGAGATGGGGTCCGGGCTCTTCGATTGCCCGTTGCAGTTCCTCGGCGAGATCCTCGGCCATGGTTACCGATACGGCCGGCACGCCCATTCCCTGACTGACGCTAACCCAGTCGATGGCAGGGTTCCCCAGATCGCTCAGTGACAGAGATTTCGGCCCCGGCGCGTTACACCCGGCCCGCATCATTTCCACCTGCAGGATGAAATAACTCCGGTTCGAGCAGATCAGCGTGGTCACGTTCAAGTCTTCTCTGGCCTGAGTCCATAGCCCTTGAACGGTGTACATGGCGCTGCCGTCCGCCTCGATATTGATAACGGCACGGTCGGGGCAGGCCACGGCGGCTCCGGTCGCACAAGGAATGCCATGACCTATGGCCCCCCCGGTGACGGTGATGTAACTGTGCGGTGCAACCGTTGCCGCTTGCGGGTAATAGGCAAAGGCCGCCGTTAGGCCCTCATCGACAATGATGGCGTGATCCGGCTGCAGCGCCGCAAGGACAGTGCAGGCCTTCTCCGCGGTCAGCTTTCCCTCGGGAACTGCCGGGCGATCGTAAATGGAAACCATCGCTCTGAGGTCGTTGTCTGCTTGCGGTGCATGCAGGGCATCGGCCAGTACTTCCAGGGCAATGGCGGCGTCCTGGCCTTCCCCGGCGATACGTATCTTGCGGCTGGCCGGATCCAGCAGGTAGCTTGCCCCGTTTTCATATCCAAAGAAGGCCACGGGCTCTCTCGCACCGGCCAGGATCACCCCATCGTATGGAGCTAGTGCCGCTATCGCCTGTTCCGGGAAATAGGGAACTCTCGGCAGGAAAGGCAGACCGGCGCCCCGGTCCATATAGGCCGGGAATGTGACGGACATAAGATCGCAACCGGTGGCCGCTTTGATGCGGGCGGCGGCATGGAGGCCCCTTTTTCGCAGGGCCTTTCCATCCATAAGGATGACTGTTTTTCTTGCCGACTTCAGCAGCCCGACGGTTGTCTCAATACGATCAAAATCTATGGGCACACAGGATACCCGCGGCGGGGCAACCGGATCGTCACTGCTCTGCATCCACTGGTGGTCGTGGGGGACAATAAGGGTGGCTATCTGCCCCTGGAGGGAGGCCTCAACGGCATCGGCCATATCCTGGGAAATGCTTTCGGCGTCCCGGCTTGTGCAAAGCCATCCGGATACGGTTTCTGCCAGCCCCTCGATATTCATGGCCAGGGGTGCATCCGCTTCCAGGTGCCAGGTGACATGATCGCCGATGACGTTGACGAGTGGCGTCCGGGCGCGGCGCCCATTATGCAGATTGGCGATACCGTTTGCAAGTCCCGGTCCCAGATGGAGCAGGCACATGGCAGGATATTCCCGCATACGGCCGTAGCCGTCCGCCGCGCCGGTGCAAACGCCTTCAAAAAGACCCAGAATCGGCCGAATGCCGGGCACGGCGTCAAACGCCATTACGATGGGCATCTCCGTGGTGCCTGCGTTGGCGAAACAAATCTCGATCCCGCACGCAGCCGCCGTCTTAACGAGCACTTCCGCACCATTCATAATTGTCCTCCTCTCCACAAGCTTTTGTTATTCAGCTTGAGCTTTCTCAAGAATCTCACCGACAAGCTTTGCCGTCTTTCCCGTGAGGACCCGGCAATATTCGCGTTTATCGCTTCCCCGATAGCTTTTGACCTGATTGAAATCCGTCCAATCCACATTAACAAGATCATGGCACAGAATCTTGCCGTCCGTAATTTCTTCCCGGAATCTCTTCATGAATATCCGGCAAGATTTCCACATCGTCATGTCTGCTTGAGTTCCGGCTTCAGATCGTCCACAGAGCAAGCCGATTGTTGCCAGACTACCAATAACGGCGCCGCATACTTCACCATGAGCGCCTAAGCCGCCGCCGAATGAGTCCATGGCCTTGATCAGATCAGTGTTTTCAATTCCAAGCTTTTCTTGCCCGACCGCAAGAACCGCCTGACTTCAGTGTAAACCTTCACTGAAGATCTGCATTGCTTTTTCCTGCATTTCTATGGGGGTCATAGCCAATCTCCTTCATATTATGAGGTGATCTTGAATCTATGCAAACTGTTGCCAAAGAAAATGATCAGTGTCAATGTTAATCTATCCAAGCTGATGTTCAGTCTCCGTCAGGGGGAGGGGAAAGAAACTCCCGCATCCACTCCTTTATTACGTGTCAGACGGGCGATTCTCGCTTCCTCAACCCCTGCCTGGCGGAGGTCGTCAACTTCGGCTCCCCCTCGTTCATACATCCTGCAAAGAATCAATTGCAGATACTGTCGCCATCCCTCGCTGATATTACTGAGCGGATCAGTCCCCCATTTTTTGCGGGGATAGGGAATGATCGATGCGAGGAATGCCGATTCCACCGGCGTTAGCTCCACCGGAGATTTCTTGAAGTAGTATTGCGCCGCCGGGCCGATACCATAAATACCGTCACCCCATTCAATAATATTCAGATAAATCTCCATGATCCGTTCTTTAGAAAGGGTTTGCTCTAAAGCTATCGTGATAAATGACTCTTCAAACTTTCTACTGAAGGTTCTTTCGGGTCTCAAATAGAGATTCTTGGCGAGCTGCATCGTGATGGTGCTTGCCCCCCTTACAACGCGACCTGCCTTCAGATTTTCCACAAAAGAATCTCTGATAGGCAAGGTACTGAATCCTCTGTGTTTGAAGAAACCGCCGTCTTCGGCAGTTATGACGGCAGGGACCACGGATTGAGGCATCCTGCTCAGCGGGATATAATCCGGATTATTTTCGCCGACGATAAAGGATACCCGTTTTCTGTCCGGCCGGCGGACGGTGTGCAGAAAAGGTGAGGCGAGGGCCTTGACATTTATTTTCGTACCGAGGGAGAGTACCTTGATGGGTTCATATTTACCGTCAAAATTATACTTGAGGCTTTGCGGATCCTCCATATCCATGAAAAAATGGAATTTGCCGCTCAGATTCCCCTTTACTTTTAGCCCGGGTAAATCCGGATAAAATTGCGCCGGTACGGCCTCTACGGCTTTCCCAATCGAGAAATCAGGAAAAGTCATAAGCAAATCGATTTGAGGCCTCCTCTTGTTTGTGACCCGTCCATTGATGGAAACTGATTGCCCGCCAATGGCAATATCAACATTATGGATATCTGTCTGATCTTTATCGATTGTCCCCCTTGCATCAAACTTAACAAGGGTATCTTTTCTTAAGAAATCAGGGAACAGGACCTTTTTCTTTTCATGCACTGAAAAGATGCCAGACAAAACAAAGGATAAGGGCCCGTTCTTGTCCGGGATTCCCTTCGCATCAGCAGTTATATAAATATCATCAAGAGGAACGCTGCTACCAAGAAAAGGGGAGAGCAGGGCAAGACGAAAAGACTCAGCCTTGGCTTCAAACTCACCTGATTTTCTTTGAAAAGAAACATTGAGGCGTTCATCGCCATCGCCTACCAGCTCGAAATATCCTTCGCCGTCGTTTGGACTGGTACGGATCACCATCTTTGAATAAAATTGCTTTACTTCACGTTTATTTGAATGGAAAAAAAGCGCAAGGTTATTGACGGTCACCTTTATAGAACGGTTTTCAGTGGCCGAAGGTGCGTTTTGTGAACCGGGAGGATGCAGAACCCCGGATAAATCCCAACCACTTGCATCCTGATGATAAAAAAACGCTTCGAGATTGTTCGCCTCCAAGCTGCTCACGGCTTTGGGGGAGAGCTTGCCGGACAGAAGACAATTCAGGGGGCTGATTCGGGCCGTAATTTCTGTCGCTTTAAGCCATAAGCGATTATCGGCTCTGGAAATGATGATGTCCGATACCCTGATGCTGAAAGGAAATACATAGTGCAACCCCCCGATTGTGCACGGCAGCCCATATCTCTGTTGAACATGAAAAATGAGGTCAGGGGATTTGTGGCTTACATACCTGTCAAGCGCCCATGTGGCATAAATCAACCCTCCCAGGACCAGAATCCCGGCAAACAAAAGGGGTGGTTTTATGAAGCGCCGGATGTGACTCCATGACGCTCTTAAAATGCCGGCCATGAAAAGCTACCTTTAAAAAGTCATGTGATGCAATATCCTTATCCCATTCCGCTGAAGACGGTCAATGGAAATCCCAATAATCGTATCGTTAGCGCAGGGCGATTCTTTTTTTTCGATTTCTTTTCCGTCACTTTTATTGTCAGATTATAGTACAAGAATCTACACATCAGTATTGCATAAAATGGAGGTGTAGTTATGCCCTCAGTTTTACATCAGGAAAAGGTGCGGATTAATATCCAACTCCCGATAGATATCAAGGAACGGCTCAACCAGGCATCATACCGTCAGGGCAAAAAGGTTTCATCGCTTGTGCGGGAGTCGATTGAGGAAAAACTGGATCGCCTCGACCAGAAGGTCTTCTCGGAACGGATGAAAGTCGCCTATCAGGGTCTCTCCGAAGAAAGCATCAGTATCTGTGAGGACTTCAAATTTTCTGATGCCGAGAATCTTCCCGAGGTCAGCCTATGATCGCGATCCAAGTCAGAAGGGGAAAAATCGGGATAGGAAATAAAGACGATTTCATCCTTATTCATGATGGAATGCTGACTTCTTTTTTCTCAATCTCCTGCATGGGATAATGCTTGATATTGCCCGTGATCAGAGTAGCCTTGTTGACAACGCAAGTGGCGGCGATGAGGCAATCGTCCAGTTCCAAATGATGGCTCTTGATTGTCCGGCGATAATCCCCCGCCAGGGCCGCAATTTTTCTGTCCACGTCAATCACCGCCAGGCTGTTCAGCAGTTTTAACGTCTTCTCCCGCTCCTCGTCCCTCATGCCGGCGTGAATCTCGCCGATAGTAATGGCCGAACAGCACAATAATGAATCTTGGGCCGCCTCTCTGAGCATCTCCCGCACCGATTCGTTACCGCGAAGATGAAGGATCAGCACATCCGTATCAACGACGATCTGACGCATCGGCACGTTTTCCCCGTGTGGACTTTCTGACATTTCTGACAAAGTGATCTACCCCCGCCGTTAGCTCAGGGTGTTCCATGTCTTTCCAAGCGCCGAAGGTCTCGTCAATGGCTGCTAGTTGACGCAGTCGCTGGAGTTCCCGCTTAAGCGCCTCACTGACAAATCTGCTCATCTCGCCTTTGCCTACGGTTTCACGAAGTTGATTCAACAAGTCTTCAGGAATTTGAAAGTTGGCCTGCTTCAAAGCCGTACTCATGACCATTCCCTCCCTTTCTATAAAGTGACATAGGTATATTCATAGATAAGCCGGCAAAAGTCAACTGAATAAAATAACAAATTATAGTGCCGCGATATGGAACGGCCAAGCGCTGATAAAAAGATTATTTCAGAAATGAGGCACCCATGTTATGGTGCCCCTAAAAAAGGGGACAGGATTTGAAGATGCTGATTGCTAAACCCGTTAAACAGGTAAGAATATACACAGACGGTGCATGTCTGGGAAATCCCGGCCCGGGGGGATATGGGGCGGTGTTACTTTATGGGACACTGCGGAAAGAGTTGTCCGGCGGATTTCGTTTGACCACGAATAATCGGATGGAAATCATGGGGGCGATTGTTAGTCTGCAATCCTTGAAAACACCCTGTGACATTACCCTGTTTACAGACTCTCAGTATGTGGTCAATGGTATTAACAAAGGTTGGGCGCGGCGCTGGCGGCAACAGGGCTGGATGCGGAATAAGACGGAGAAGGCTGTGAACCCTGACCTTTGGGAATTGCTGCTCAATCTGTGTGAATGCCACCAGGTGACGTTCGTCTGGGTCCGGGGTCACGCCGGAGACCCGGAGAATGAACGTTGCGACGAGTTGTCAAAGCTGGCGGCAATGGCGAAAGAGCTGCCACCGGATAAGGGCTACCTTCCGTAAATACTGCAAGGATCTTGGGGCAACAATGCCAAACTCCCTCTAAACCTCGAAGTGGGTCAGCGGTGGCTTGCCGATTGGATAGACGTTAAAGCCGATCTCAAAGCACCGCTTATGGTCGAGAATATTTCTCCCGTCAAAGATAAAGGCCGGTTTGTCCATCTGCTCGTAGATCTTTTCATAATCGAGGGAGCGGTAGAGATCCCATTCCGTCATGACGGCGAGGGCGTGGCAGCCCTTGGCCGCTTCGTAGGGATCTTCTCTGTAATGAAAGACGCCGTCGATTTTGGCAAGGTCCAGACGGGCATTGCCCAGGGCCTTGGGGTCGGATATGACCACCTCGGCGTGTTCTTCGGCGAGACGCCTGGCGATAAAAATAGCAGGGCTCTCCCGGGTGTCCCCCGTATTGGCCTTGAAGGCGAAGCCCAACAGGCAGATGCGCTTTCCCGCCAAGGTGTTGAACATGGCCGTCAGCATGCTCATGATAAAGCGTTCCTGCTGGTAGACGTTGATCCCGACGACCCGCTCCCAGTAGTCCGCGACCTCTTCAAGGCCATAAAACCGGCAGAGATAGACAAGGTTAAGGATATCCTTCTTGAAACAGGAGCCGCCGAAACCGACGCTTGCGTTGAGAAACTTAGCGCCTATCCGGCTGTCCATGCCGACGGCGCGGGCAACTTCGGCGACATCGGCTTCGGTTTTTTCACAAAGGGCGGAGATGGTATTGATGGATGATATCCGTTGGGCAAGGAAGGCGTTGGCTACGAGCTTGGACAGTTCGCTGCTCCAGATATTGGTGGTAAGGATTCTCTCCCTGGGAATCCAGCGGGCGTAGATTTCCAAAATAGCGTTTCTCGCCTGTCTCCCCCGATCCGTTTCCCGGGAACCGATCAGGACGCGGTCCGGGTTTTCCATATCCCAAATGGCTGATCCTTCGGCCAGGAATTCCGGGTTGGACAGGACGTCAAAGGAGATGCCGTTAGCCTGGCTGTTCAGGATTCTCTCCATGGCCAGCGCCGTCCTGACGGGGAGGGTGCTCTTTTCAATGACGATTTTGGAAGACTGGGCGTTCTCCAGAATCTGACGGGCTGTCTTTTCCCAATACTGGAGATCGGCGGCCATCCCGGCCCCGGCCCCGAAAGTCTTGGTCGGGGTGTTGACACTCACAAAGATGATATCGTTATCTCTAATGGCCCCTTCCACATCGGTGCTGAAAAAGAGATTCTTTCCCCGTGTTTCCCGGACCAGATCATCCAGGCCGGGCTCGTAGATGGGCAGATCGTCGGAGTTCCACGCGGCGATGCGCTGGGGGTTGATATCCACAACCGTAATCCGGTAATCGGGGCACTTGCTCGCAATCATGGCCATGGTGGGTCCGCCTACATAACCGGCGCCTATGCAAAGTATGGTCTTATTCATTTAATTATTTACCGTCCTTGATTAAATTATCCTCTATATACCCGGCAATCGCCATGCAGGCGGTGAGTCCGGGGGACTCGATCCCGATTAGATTGATGAAGCCGGGGTAACCGCAGTTACTTTCCTCCCGAATGATAAAATCCATCACCGGATCGCCGGGTCCCTGAACCTTGGGGCGAATGCCGCTCATGTCCGGATGCAGGGCTTCCGTGTTAAATCCCGGCAGATACTTGCGGATTGCATTACCGAAGGCTTCCTTATGATCTTCATCAACCTTGTACAGGTTGAGTGCGGATTCATGGGGCAGGCCATTGCCGTTTTGGCTGTTGGTCAGGCAAAGTATTTCCTCCCTGTCCAGATAGCGGCTGTCCGGACCGAACCGGACCCGGCCGGTCAGGTCCAGGGTGGCGTGGATGCCGAGACCGACGTTGTTTTTCATTGGTACGGGGTAGACAAGATGTCTTAGCCTCGGGGCGGGGGAGGCGCTGAAATAGTTTCCTTTACATGGTTTCAGGCGATATCCCCGGGCGTCAATGTCAATTCCCGTCAAGGCGGCTATTTGGTCGGCATGGAGGCCGGCGCTGTTAATCACGGTTTTCGCCTGAAGCCGATACTCCCCGTTGTTGATCTCCAGGTCATAACGGTTGCCGTCAAGCCTGATTGCCGTGACCTTCGCCCGGCAGGACATTACCGCCCCATTGTCCTCGGCGGCGAGGAGGAGCGACTGCATGAGGCGATGAGAGTCAATGATGCCGGTAGTCGGAGAGAGCAGGGCGGCCAGGGCGGAAACCTCCGGTTCCATCGAGAGGAGCTG
>JANXZC010000141.1 GCA_025355725.1 Syntrophus sp. (in: bacteria) | reverse complement strand
AGATTGCGGTAATTACCGCCCATAACCGGCGCTTTTTCAACGATGTAGGACTCATAGCCCTGATCCGCCAGGGACAGGGCCGCCGTGATGCCGGCCAGGCCGCCGCCGATGATCATCGTGGCATGGTTGACAGTCAACTGACCCGGTTTCAGGGGCTTAAGGAACTGGGCCTTGGCAATAGCCATCCGGACGAGATCCTTGGCTTTTTCGGTGGCTTCGGCGGGTTCATGCATATGTACCCACGAATCCTGATCCCTGATATTGGCCATCTCGAAGAGATAGCGGTTGAGCCCCGCCTTTTCGCAGTTCTCCTGGAAGAGGCCTTCGTGGGTCCGGGGGGAACAGGAGGCGACCACGACACGGGTCAGGTTCTGTTCCTTGATCACTTCGCCCATCTTCACCGCCGTATCCTGGGAACAGGTAAAGAGGTTGTCCGTGGCAAAGACGACATTGGGCAGGGTTTTGCAATATTCAACCACTTCGGGGACGTTTACAACGCCGCCGATATTGATGCCGCAGTGACAGACAAAGACGCCGGTCCGCGGACCGAGACCCCGGAGGTCCGACTCGAGGGGAAGGTCTTCTTCTTTGGTCATCGTCCCCCGCCGTGTCGCCAGGATGCCCGAGGCGCAAGCGGCGGCACTGCTGGCCTCCATGACGGTCTCGGGGATATCCTTGGGTCCGCCGAAGGCGCCGCAGACAAAGACGCCGGTCCGTGAGGTCTCGACGGGATTCTCCAAGGCGGTCTTGCAGAAGCCATGCTCCTGAAGGTCGATGCCCAGAGCACCTGCCAGTTTGCCGGCCTCGGCGGGCGGGCAAAGTCCTACGGACAGCACAACCATGTCGAATTCTTCCTCGACGAGGCTCCCGTCTTCCTGAACGTATTTAAGCAACAGGTTATTTGATTGCTGGAGTTCTTTGACTGTCGAGGGCATGGAGCGGATATAGCGGATACCGTATTCATCCTTCGCCCGGTTGACAAAGCGGTCGAAATCCTTGCCGTGGGCGCGGATATCCATGAAGAAAACGGTCGGCTCCAGTCCTTTGGCGTGCTCCTTGCCGATGATGGCCTGCTTGGTGGCGTACATGCAGCATACGGAGGAACACCAACTGTTGCCGCAGGAGGTGTCCCGGGAGCCGACACACTGGATGAAGGCAAGCTTCTTCGGTTCCTTGCCGTCGGAGATCCGCTGGACATGGCCGAAATAGGGACCCGATGCGGACAGGATGCGCTCGAACTGGATACTCGTAACAACGTTCTTATAGATGCCGAAACCGTATTCGCCGCGAATACCGGCGTCAAAGACCTCAAAACCGGGGGCGGCAATGACGGCCCCGACTTCGATGGTTTCTTCCTCGAAGGTATCATCATGGTTGATGGCGTTGGCGATACAGGCATCGACACACTGATAGCACTCGGAACAGATCCCGCAGGCCAGACAGCGCTTCGCCTCGGCCACGGCCTGTTCCTCGGTGAAACCAATGCCGACCTCCTGAAAGTTCGTCCTCCGGGTTTCCGGCTTCAGGTGGGGATACTTGGCCCGGGCAACCTTTTCGACCTTGGATACATCCGCCTTATCCGCCAGATCCTTGGTCCAGTCCTTCTCCCGACCGGCCTTCACATCCTCGCCCTTCAGGTAGCGGTCGATGGAAACCGCCGCTTCCTTTCCCGCATAGACGGCCTTGACGACGGTCTGGGGACCCGTAACAACATCGCCGCCGGCAAAGACACCGGGAACATTCGAGGCAAAGGTTACGGGATCGACATCGAAATTTTTCCACTTATTGATGGCGATGCCACTCTCTTTGGGAACAAAATCGAGGTCCGCTTCCTGGCCGATGGCAGGAATCAGAGAATCGCAGGGGACGATGAATTCGGACCCCTTGATCTCCACGGGGCGGCGGCGACCACTGGCATCGGGCTCGCCGAGTTCCATGCGCGTGCATTCCACGCCCGTGACCTTCCCGTTCTCGCCGACAACGCGTTTGGGGGCGGCGAGGAATTCCATCTTGATGCCCTCTTCCAGAGCCTCTTCTATCTCCTCGGGGGCGGCGGGCATTTCGGCCCGGGAACGGCGATACAGAACGAAGACTTCTTTGGAACCAGTGCGAATGGCCGTTCTTACGGCGTCCATAGCGACGTTCCCACCGCCTACGACGGCGACCTTGTCGCCGAGGAAAACCTTCTCTCCCAGGTTCACACGCTTCAAATAATCCACGCCATGGATAACACCCTCCATCTCTTCGCCGGGGATATTCAGTTTGCTGCTATTTACGGTTCCACAGCCGATAAAGACGGCGTCATAATCTTTCTGGAGTTTCTCAAAGGGGATGTCCTTACCGATGGCCTTGTTCAGGTGAATCTTGACGCCGAGATCCTCGATTACCTTGATCTCCGCCCTCAAGACGTCCTTTGGGAGGCGATATTCGGGGATGCCGACGGCGAGCCAGCCGCCCGCCACGGGGAGGGATTCAAAGACCTCTACGTCATAGCCCTCAGCAGCCAGATAGTAGGCGCAGGTGAGACCCGCAGGACCGGCGCCGACGACGGCGATCTTCTTGCCCTTGCTTTCTTTCCGATTAGGTATGTAACGCGTTTCATCCTTCAGATCCAGGTCGGCGACAAAGCGCTTGAGATGCATGATATCGATCGGTTCTTCCACCTTGCCCCGCATACAGGCCGTCTCGCAGGGATGGTTGCAGACCCGGCCGCAGACGATGGGGAAGGGATTGTCCTTTTTGATGAGCTTCAGGGCTTCCTTGTATTTACCCGTCGCAATCAGGGCGACGTAGCCCTGAACACTGATATGGGTAGGGCAGGTTGCCTTACAGGGAGATGTTCCGATCTTGTCGATGGCAAAACCGCTGGGAATTGCCTGGGGAAATTTACGATAGGTGGCCTGCCGCTCGGAGAGGTTTTCGTTGAATTCGGAGGGGATATTGATGGGGCAGACCTTGGCGCAATCGCCGCAACCCGTACATTTATCGAGGTCAATGAACCGCGGAGCCTTGGTCATCTTGACCTTGAACTTTCCCGCTTCCCCCTCTACGGAGTCAACGGTGCGCCGGGTCAGGATCTCCACATTAGGATGACGGCCGACCTCGACCAGCTTGGGAGAAAGGATGCAGGCCGAGCAATCATTGGTGGGGAAGGTCTTGTCAAGCTGGGCCATGACGCCGCCGATGCTGATGTCCTTCTCGACGAGATACACCTTCAAACCGGAATTTGCCAGGTCAAGGGAGGCTTGAATCCCGGCAATACCTGAACCGACAACCATTACCGCGCCGATTTTTTCACTGTCTTTTATCACTTAGACACCTCAAAGATGAGTATATTCGGGTTTATATGTTTGCAGATATTTCGAGCAATTACCCTTCTTCTCCTTTTAGCTTCTATAGTCGGAGACCGACGGAGCCGCTATCACGATTAGCGTCGCCTGTCAAGAATAAATCTTTTTTCGGCGGTGAAACATATTAAAAGATAAAGGTAATGTTCCCTTATGGGATCTTGAGATCACATCAATCAAAGACGGCAATTTCTGGCTCGTCAGGGAAATATGTGGCCTGGTTTGCAAACCGCTGACAAAAACAATTCACTGTATTTTTCCAAATATTTGGTGATAACCGTTTAAAACATTCGGGTTTTGGAAAGCGATTTTTCGGATGATCGGGTGTGTGGGCTCCTTCCTGAACTCAATAAAAACGATATCTCCTCCGATATGCCAACTTTCGATCGTTAATCAATGGAACTATTTGATCTAAAAGTATATTGACAACTCTCAATCGCTATGCAACATTGCCCTTGCCTACCACAATAAAAGGAATTTGGACGTGAGGAATAGCAATGCACGTTTCAAGACTTGGCCCTAACTTTTCCATAAATATCCTGAAACTATCACCTGAAATGCAGACGGCACAGTCCAGATGTGGGATTTCCAGTTTTCTGGGTAACCTGAGTATTGACATGATATACGGAATAGAGGAAATGGCCAGTTATAAGAACTGTCTTAAGTTTATGTATTCTTTTAAGTTACTTAGGCTGTAATAGGGAGATCAGTTAGCCGCGAGTTGCAAAGGTGGCAGATGAATGGGACCTTTGATTGGTGGAGATATCCAGAAACTATTGAATAACTCAACTTTCGCACATGTTTAAATGAGTCTATCTACCTGTTCTTTAACCATAAGCGGCTTTATTATGCCAAGCAATTAGCCACCGTGTTCCGTAAATTGGCGGCAGTTCCCTGAGAAACCGATCAATTAAGGATCGGATCAGGTTCCTGGTCATTTCCGAGGCGGCGCCCAATGTCTGTTCCAAAATAGTCAGAACAAGGGCCAGTGCTTCAGCAAAGGTTGTCTGCTGGAGTTCATCGCAACAGGCATGAAACAGGGTTCCAAGCGTTCGGGGGTCCTGGTTCGTCCTCTTGTCGAGGGCCAGCATGATGTATCGGCAACAAACCGTGGTTGCATGGGCGACAAGCGCGTCATAAGACCGTCCTTGGCATTCTTTAGCAAGGTTGAGAAACGATTTGGCCATCTTGAAGAACACCTCTATGTCCCATCGGCGTTTATAGATCGTAACGATTTCCTCGTTGCCCAAGGTGGTATCGGTGGAAAGCAGGGCCAACCACTTTTTGCTGCGCCTGTCCCGAACGAATACGATCTTTGCCGGGACTGATATGCCCTTGTCGTTTTTGCCGATCTCGACCATGACTGAAGCGAGAATCTTTGCGCGGCCGCGACGCTTACGGATCTTCCTGTAGATGGCCGCCAAATGGAGATCCTCCCCTTGGTAGCGATAGAAGATCTTTTCCGTGACCTTGAGCATGCAGAGGGTATGCATCCCCTTGGCAAGCAAGTTCCTTATGGTTACGGGATAGGCAAACCAACTGTCGAATAGAAGGTGACTGACTTGAATCCCGCTTGCCGTGGCCTCGGCCACCATCTCGACAAGAACATCGGTTGCTTTACGGATGCCTTCCCGGCGACGCCTCGCTCCGTTGGTTCGACGGTCAAGGTCCGTGCGCGAAGGGACCAACCGGTTCTTTTCCTTGTTGGAGGCCAGCAGCGCACAAGAAACGGGCAGAAAGCTGATGCCATCGGACCATCCCAGCGTGAGCATTCTAAATCCGCGGTAATACCGCTTGTCGGTATGGTCGAAGACCCGCGAAAGCAACTCGACATGCTTGCTCCGATTGCGACGGTAAAGCGTATCATCGGCGATCAGCACCTTCATGTTGGTGGCGACGGTCAATGGTTCAAGCTCATCGCGGATCACACGGGAACTCAACAGCAGAAGGAATCTGCGCCAATTGGTATGAATCGAGTTGAGAAACCGATACACCGTGTCCTTGGCCATGCCGCAGCATTTGTCCGCCGCCATAGTGCGGAACAGATTCTTCCCGGCAAAAACCAGGGTGAACATGACGCGGAACACAGCAACAGAAGAAATACCCTTCTCCTTGTTGATGTTGCTGCGCTTCAACAGACTGCCGATTTTCTGATTTTGAAAGAACTGATGAATCTGGTTTTCACAGTAAACAATGTCTGATATAAGCTGGCTCATAGCGTCACCTCGTGCGTTGATGGACTTTTGTTGGGGAACAAAACCCATATATCACGCTTTGTGACGCTACAATACTAATAATTACAATATATTACAAGTTTTTCGCCCCTGCGAAAGTTGAGT
>JANXZC010000130.1 GCA_025355725.1 Syntrophus sp. (in: bacteria) | reverse complement strand
ACCGCAGTTTTAGAGCCGGTTTTGGTCCATAGTGTCCCCAGAGCCTGTAAATTAGGCTGGTGGGGATTTTTTTATGCTGCTGTGGTGTAAAGGATGTCAGGAGAAATCCGGCAAATCAACGTCAAGATAATGACGACAAATATTGAAGGAAATAGAGTACATGCAAGAAGCAAAAGTAACAACTGGTAAATCATTAACGAATTTCAAATCTTTTAACATGCACCCCCTGATCGAAGCGGGGATTGAAGGCGCCGGTTACTCCGTACCCACCCCGATTCAAGCCGAGTGCATCCCGTCTATTCTCAACGGCCGGGACGTTATGGGGCTGGCCCATACGGGCACGGGAAAAACGGCGGCGTTTGTCCTGCCGATTTTGCAGCGTCTGATGGACGGACCGCGCAAGCGGGTCCGGGCGCTGATTGTAGCGCCGACCAGAGAACTGGCGGAGCAGACCCATGAGGCCATTATTGAATTGGGCCGCAGCACGAAAGTGAAGAGTGTTACCGTTTATGGCGGCGTAAACAAAAATCCCCAGATCTCAAAGCTGCGCAGTGGCGCCGAAATCGTCGTGGCCTGCCCGGGACGTCTTCTCGATCTTGTGAACCATGGAGAAATTGATATCTCTCAGGTCGAAGTCCTGGTCCTTGACGAGGCGGACCGCATGTTCGACATGGGTTTTCTTCCGGACATCAAGAGGATCATCAAGTGCCTGCCGGTCAAGCGTCAGACCCTCCTTTTTTCAGCCACCATGCCCGCTGACATCCGCGGGTTAGTCCAGGAAGTAATGAGCAATCCGGTCAACATCCAGATTGGCGACAGTAATCCCGTATCCACGGTCTCTCATGCCATCTATCCAGTCGAGCAGCACCTTAAGACGGCGCTGCTGATGAAGCTTCTGGAAGGCACGGATACGGAATCCGTCCTCGTATTCACGCGTACCAAGCATCGTGCAACCCGCCTGGCTACCCAGATCGCCCAGGCCGGTTTTATCGCGGCGTCCCTGCAAGGCGACCTGCCGCAGACCAAGCGCCAGGCTGTGCTCAGCGGCTATCGTGCCGGTAAATACCAGATCCTGGTGGCCACCGACATCGCCGCCCGGGGTATAGACATTTCCAGTATCTCCCATGTTATCAATTACGATATGCCCGATACCGTTGACGCCTACACCCACCGCATCGGCCGCACCGGTCGAGCCGCAAAGACGGGGGATGCCTTTACCTTTATGACCCGTGAAGAGCGGGGATTCATCTGGGGCATCGAGAAGGCCCTTGGGGAAACTGTAGAAAAGAGGACCCTACAGGACTTTAACTACGGCGTCCCGGCGCCGGCAGGAAATGATGGCGGTCACGACCGTCCGCGCCAACAGCATCCGCCGGCACGGCGGAAAACGTTTATGACCGTCCAGGGGAAAGCCGTTTTACACCAGCCGACGGCATCCGCGGCGGCGGCAAAGTCGCCCTTCCCCAGTCGCGACCGGGAAAAGCGCTCCAGTCGGTAAGCCATTAGGTAAGATTGACAAGCTCGCAAAAGTCTTAAATACTAACTTTCGTCATTCCGGACTCGATCCGGAATGACGTTTTTTTTATGGGTATCCGAAATCCATGATGTATGGCGGTCTCATCTCCACCAAAGTGGATAACACCAGAAGACAAGAACCATTTGAAAGGGAGCTTCCTGAAACAGGAATCTCCCTTTCTCTTACAGAAGTGTCTGCAAATTTCAACAACCTTTGAATGTTGGACGTCGTTTTCCCACAAATGCATTGACGCCCTCTATGCCATCGCTGGTTCTTGCCATTTTGGCAATACCACGTGCTTCCTGTTCCATTTGCGTCTCCAGGGTTGCCGAAAAACTCTCATTCAAGAGTTTTTTTACGATGCCGAAAGAACGTGTCGGTCCGTTTGCGAAGGATTTTGCCAGCAACTCGGCTTCTTTCAGAAGATCCGCATCAGGAACCACTTTGTTGACAAGGCCCCAATCAAGGGCCTCCTGGGCCTTCAACCGACGGTTTGTCATCATCATCTCCCGCGCTCTGGATAGTCCGATCATCCTTGGCAAAAGATATGTCATGGCGCCGTCAGGAGAGAGTCCTGCCGCCGTATAGGCTGCGGTAAAGGATGCCGACTCGGCGGCCAGGATAATATCTCCGGCAATGGCAAAGCTCATGCCCATTCCCGCTGCCGCACCGTTTACGGCTGTAATCAAGGGTTTATCCATCCTGATCAGGCGCGAAGCGGCGGCATGGCAATATACCGTCATTTCTTTAAGAACGACAGGAAGCTGATCCCCATATCCGGAAAAGAATTTCAGGTCTCCCCCGGCGCTGAAGGCTTTACCGGCGCCGGTCAGAATGACGGCCCTGATTTCGGGGTTCTCGTCGCAGTGAATCGCTGCGTACATCAGCTCCTTACCGACAGAAATATTTAATCCGTTGAATGCTTCCGGGCGATTAAGAGTAATGTAAGCGACCTGTTCTTTGACTTCAAAGATAATAGTTTCATAATTCATAGCGCTAAAATCCTTCCCTTGTTTTGTGAAATCAGTAAAAAATTACGTCCCCGTCAATCCCAGTTCAACGGCCTCTTTCTCCAATTGCTCACGGAAGTCCGGATGGGCAATGGCGATCAAGGCCTTTACCCGCTCCCTGATAGGTTTGCAGAACAGATCGGCAATGCCATACTCGGTGACGACATACATGATATCTGATCTTGTCGTGGTTACCACCGCTCCGGGGGGGAAAACGGCAGTGATCGTTGAAGTTACTTTACCGTCCTTCGATTTTACCGTAGAGGGAACGCAAAGGAAGCTCTTGCCGCCTTTCGACAGGGCGGCGCCCCGGACGAAATCCGCCTGGCCTCCCGTGGAGCTGTACTGCAGGAATCCGAGAGACTCTGAACAGGCCTGGCCGGTGAGATCCACCATGAGCGTTACATTGACGGACATGATCTTGTCGACATTGGCAACCGTTCTAGGATCGTTGACAATGCGAATCGGCGTCAACTCTACCTTGCCTTCACCAATGAAGTTATAAAGCTCCTCGCTGCCCAGACCGAAACCTGCCACCATCTTGCCGTTAATAACCCCCTTCCTGACCAGTTCCATCATCGAGTCTGTAAACATTTCCGTGTGTACGGACAGGTTTTTCTTCTGCTCCAGTTTGTAACCAATCGCGTTGGAGAGGGCACCGAGTCCAATCTGAATGGTGGCGCCGTCCGGGATCTCGGGTACGACAAAATCGGCGATTCTGTTGTCAATGTCCGTCGGAGCGTCTTGGGCTAAAGCGGGCAGGGGATGATCATGTTCGCAAATGCAACTAACCTTGCTGACATGGACGCGGTGCTCCATTCCGTTGACTCTCGGTTGGTGTTTGTTTACCTGAACGATGATCTTGTCAGACATCTCTTCGGCTGTGCCGTTCCACGCAGCGCCGATGGGTCCATAATAAAGGTATCCGTCCTCATCGGGTAGGGATACATCGGCCATTAAAACGTTGATCCGGTAAAAAGACTTGAGGGCAATGTGAACTTTGGAGAAATGAACCGAATTGACGCTAACATTACCGGCCTTTTTGAAGGCTCTCTCGTAGCCTCCGTAGAATATGGTATGGTAGTTGATCCGTCCGATATATTCAGGGGACTGAAGTAACTTGAATGGATAAAGGGCCAGTGCCGAGATAACATGGACATCCTGGAGCTCGTCCTTCCTGTCTGCCAGTGCTTCCATGAGTTGAAACGGCGCTCCTTCGCAGGGAGAGCACCAGATTCTATCACCGGAGGCGATCGTAGCCGCAGCTTCTTTAGTACTGACAAGCTTGCCTTTGTAAATTTCTTTCCAATTCTCCATGATGATATTTTCTCCTTTTTTTGATTTTATCTGACATTTACAGAATTCGTGCCAATCATCATCGATACGATTATTTTAATAATTGCGTAATGAAAACAAAAAGAAGGGCAGGGATAGGAAAAATAAGACAGTAAACCGCTCTGTTTCTACATGTTAACTTATGCACACATACTATGCATAACTGTACACATATGAACACTTTAAAAGAGGCGAAGTTAAAAAAAGACACACTGCATACCGCCTATATTTGATAATGCTGCATTTTCTTATATAAGGTTGTGCGCGAGATCCCCATTGACCCGGCGATCTTACTGACATTGCCGTTATAATCGCCCAGCAGCCTCATGATGTGTTTCTTCTCTGTGTCGGCCATCAGTATTTTATTCAGATCCCTTGCCTCCTTGATCGTCATGCTGAGGTGCTCCCCTCCTTTCCCGGTGAGGGCGGCGGTCTCAATATTCGAGAAGAAGCCTCTGATTTCCACAGGTAAATGTTCGATTTCAAGAGAACTGCCCGACATTACATTGAGCATGCGTTCCACGACGTTCTGCAATTCCCGCACATTCCCCGGCCAATCGTATTTAAGGAGAAAATCGTAAACATCGTCTTTGATTGTTTCAATAATCTTTTCGAAGCGCCCTTCGGACATTTTTAAAAACTGCTTGAATAAGAGAATTATGTCGCCGCGCCTTTCACGCAAGGGCGGTATTTTGATGTTGATGACGTTCAGACGGTAGTAAAGATCATTACGGAAGTTGCCTTTTTTCATTTCTGCGGCAAGATCTTTGTTAGTGGCGCACACGATACGGACATCGATGGGTATGATTTCTTGACCGCCCAGACGGGTAATCGTCTTTTCCTGGATCACCCGCAAAAGGGCTACTTGTTGCTCAAAAGGCATGTCTCCTATTTCATCAAGAAATAGGGTTCCCCCGGAGGCAAGCTCGAATTTCCCGGGACTTCCACCCTTTTTCGCTCCCGTAAAAGCCCCTTCCGCATATCCAAACAATTCACTGCCGATCAATTCGCGTGGTATGGCGCCACAGTTAACAGCAAGAAAGGGACCCTTGCGCGATGTCGTTGTGAATATCATCAGTTGAGTCGAGTAACCAGGTTTCTCTCGATGCTCCTGGTTGATGTTTATTTTATCCCTTATCACCTGTTTTCCTCTCGGTGCTACAGAATTTTAACTAACATCGTTCACGGTATTACATCCTTTAAAAAATCAGTCAATCATTGACTTTTGGAAGAAGGTCGGTTGTTGACGCCACCTGCAAAGCGTGGCAAAGGCATTGGACAGTCTATCTACGAAGTCCTCCGGGGTGGGGAGAATGGGTAAGGAATGCCTTTCCCCGTTATCATCGGAAATGTTCCGGTTAACAGGTCTCGAAAATCCTGTAATGAAAATTCTTGCTTCATGGATGACATCATGTTAACAAAAATCCAAAATGGAAGGGGGTAAATATAAGACATTTAAGAAGGAACACAACCACGCACCATAATCATTTTTGATTCGCGGTTTAAAGGAGGGAACCTTATGCCAGATGTCTTCAAGGATTATGTAAAGAAGAAATTTTCCAAACCCGGCCCCCTTAAGGGCGTTCGGGTCCTCGAGGTCTGTACGCTCCTTTTCGGACCGTCCGGGCCGTCTTTCCTGGCCGAAATGGGGGCCGAGGTCATCAAGATCGAGCTGCCTCCCGCAGGAGATGTAACGCGGTCGCTGAACCCCTTCGGCTGGTTCTACAAAGAACAGTCCCCCATGTTCATGCACATCAATCCCAACAAATACTACATGGCCCTCGACCTTCATATCGATATGGGGCAGCAGATATTCAAAGAATTAGCCGCCAAGGCGGATATAGTCGAATTCAACCTCCGTCCCGGTGTGACCAGGCGCTGGAATATCGGTTATGAGCATATCAAGG
The DNA here is from genome assembly GCA_025355725.1 of Syntrophus sp. (in: bacteria). Lineage (GTDB taxonomy): Bacteria > Desulfobacterota > Syntrophia > Syntrophales > UBA8958 > UBA8958. Next base: position 18,153 of record JANXZC010000130.1, on the reverse strand, counting down.
AGGTCAACCCCGGCATCATTTATATCGAAAAGAACGGCTTCGGGCAGTGGGGCACCTACGCCGAACAGGATCGTCCATCCAACGACGGGGCATCGCAAGCCCTCGCCGGGTATGCCTGGATGTCTAGTTTCCCCAAGCGCCCGCCCCTGAAGCAGTCCATCTGGATCTGCGATTACTATGGCGGCCTCATGGGAGAGGTGGCCGTTCTTGCCGCCCTCCATCATCGCCGGAAAACGGGGAAAGGGCAGTTCATCGAGATGTCCCAGACGGAAAACATCATGCGGGTCATGAACTGGGTATGGCCATACCAACAGATGACGGGAAAAGGTGTAGAACCGGCGGGGAACCGCGACCAGTGCATCTGTCCCGCCGATACCTTCCTCTGCGCCGACAATCTCCTGGCCGCCCTGGCCGCCCCGGGGCCGGATGAATTTCTGGGCCTCTGCCAGGCAATGGGCAAGGCGGAGCTTGCCGTCGACCCCCGTTTCCAGGATCATACCGTACGATTGCAGGATGAAAACGCCCTGGCGATCCTGAAAATCATTGCCGATTGGGCGCGGACCAAGACGGCCGATGAAATTGAGGCCCTTGGCAAGGAATTCAGTTTTGCCGCCACGCGTCTCCACAATGCCAAGGATATGAATGAAGATCCCCAGCGCCGCGAACGGGGATTCGTGAAGGAGATAGATGATCCTCTTTATGGCCGGTATGTGGAACACGAGTTCCCCGTCATGATGTCCAAGACGCCGCCCAAGATCAAATGGACCGTTCGCCCCGTCGGCTTTGACAATGAGTTCATTATGGCGAAGATCCTGGGGAGAAACCAGACCCAGATAGATGAACTTTATCTGCACGGCGTCCTCGGAAAATGGAAAGACATGCAGGGCCGTCGCCCCCCATCCGATTGGGATGGACAGGCCGGCTACATCATCAGGAGGTGAGGTATATGGCAGAACAAAAAAGACCGAAATGGGCCGACTGGGCTGATCATATCCGCTCCCTTGACGACCCGGCGAAAAACTTTGAGAAACCGGAGGCCTTAGACGACCTCACGATAATTGACCTTAGTTCCCGAAGCATGGCGGGACCTTACTGCTCTTCCCTCCTTGCCGAGCTGGGGGCAGAGACGATTCGCATCGAGCAACCGGGGGGGGATCTGGTACGTTCCTATTCACCCAACGGTTTCATGCACCGGGGTACCGGGATGGCCTATATTCAGGAAGGACGGAACAAGTATCACATCACCCTGAACCTGGAGACGGAGGAGGGCAGGGATATCCTGAAATCCCTAGTGGGTCAGGCGGATATTCTTATCGAGACCTTTCCCGCCGGGAAGATGGACTCCTGGGGCGTTGGGTATGATGAACTGGCGAAGATCAATCCCCGCCTGATTTATACTTCCATTACGGGCTATGGCCAGTTCGGACCCGAAAGCGGGCGGAATCAATACGACTACGACAACGTGGCCCAGGCCCGCTCCGGTGTTCAGTACGCCACGGGCGAGGTGTTGCCGGAGGGCAAGACTCTTGAAGATATGCCTTACGCTACGTCAACCAAGGCTGGTCCCTGGATCGCCTGGGCGGTTTCCGGAACCTTTGCCGCCGTTGGCATCCTGGCGGCTGTTTATTACCGGGAAATGACAGGGGAGGGGCAGGCCTTAGACGTCAGCACGCCGGAGGCCTACGAACGCCTGAACGACTATATGCTCCACTGGTACGCCGATCAGGGGGTCGTCAATGAGCGATTCGGAAACCTCGACACCTGTCTCTGGCTCTACGGTTTCTATCCGACCAAGGACGGCGGCGTCTTTCTCGGGGGGCTGCGTCTGGAGATGTGGAAGGCCTTTGTCGATATCGTCGGCAAGTATGACGAGTGGGGGGCGGAGGAGTGGACCACCCTTGCGCCGTTCATGAAGAAGGACTGGCAGTTGAAGTATCAGGCCATGATCAACCCCGAAACTCTGAAATACACGAGCCAGGAATTGACCATGAAGTCCATTGAGTATGCCAAGAAAGGCAGATTGGCCCCGATCACCCCGGTTGTGGCGGAAATCGTGCCTCCCTGGGCCGCCATGCATGACGAAGTATGGCGGGATCGGGGCGTCTTTACACCGGTGCAGGACCCCGTTTATGGTTCCATTGTCTGCGCCCAGGCACAGTGGAAATCAACGGAGACGCCGCCCCGGACCAAATGGGCCTGCCGTCCCGTCGGCTACGACAACGGTTTTATCTATCTGAAATACATGGGGTATGGCCCGGTGAAACTCCGGGAACTGACAGAAAAAGGGATCATCTGATCCGATCATTATAAAAGGAGAGAATACATGCTGGAAATTAAAGGATCAGTAGCCGTCATTACCGGTGGCGGCGGTGGAATCGGGCTGGAAATCGCAAAATACTGGGTAAAAAATGGCGGCAAGGTAGTGATTGCCGATATCGCCCAGTCTTTTCTGGATGGTGCGGAAGCCCAATTGAAGGAATTAGGCGGCGAAGTAGTGACCGTGGTCTGCGACGTGACAAAGGAAGAGGACAATGCCCTCCTTGCCGACACGGCTATTGAACGCTTTGGTCAGATCAACCTGGTTGCGCCTTTTGCCGGCATCATCAAGGATGGCATGATGGTGGCCACGAGCAAGGAAACGGGCAAGGTGAACAGAAAGATGTCTCTTGACCAGTTCAAGGCGGTTATTGACATCAATCTGACGGGGGTCTTCCTTACCGTCCGGGAGTGCGCGGAGCGGATGATCAACAACAACTGCAAGGGGCTGATCTGTCTCGTTTCCTCAACTGGTTCCCTGGGGACGGCTGGTCAGATCAATTATTCCTCGTCCAAGGCCGCCATGTCCGTAATGCCCAAAGTGATCACGGCGGAATTTCTGAGACGCGGCCTGTCCAGCCGTATCCGTTGCGTCGCCGTGGCCCCCGGTTATGTGGGCACGGCAATGGTCAAGAAGATGGATCAGAATGCCCTCGATAAGATATTGTCTGATGTTCCAATCGGCAGGTTGATAGAACCGGAAGAGGTGGCCTCCCTGGTAGGAGAGCTTTATCGTAATGAGGCCTTGGCTGGTGATGTCTTCTTTATCCACGGCGGCCTTCGCCTCGGTTCGAGAGGGTAGGAAGGACAAGTCATGTCAACTCAGGAAAAAAAAGAGATCCGGGAAATACTGATTTCCCGGATCATCAAATCGGAAGATCTCAATCATCATGGGACCCTGTTTGCCGGCAGGATGGCCGAGTGGCTCGTGGAGGCTTGTCTCATTTCTACTATCGATCTGTTGAGAAAGCCGGAGGACATTGTCTGCGCCCGTATTCACGGGATGAATTTTCACAAGTCGTCAACAACCGGCGATATCATCGAGATCAAGTCCCGGATTGCCCACTTGGGAGAGAAAAGCCTTACCGTTGACGCCAAGGTATTTGTGAACGGGAAGGATGACACACCCTCAGTCACGGGCATGGTAACCTTCGTGACCGTCGATAAAAAAGGGATCCCTTACGCCCATGGGATGACTTTGTCTCCGGGGTATATTGAAGAGAATCGCCTCATCTATCTTGCTGCCCTTGAGGCAAGAAAGCATAGGTAAAACGACCCTGTCGGCTGGCATGAAAGAGAGGCTATCAAAAACAGCACTTTCAGATTGCCTCCGTTTCACTTATTAATTCTCGGTGAGAAGAGCTGTTTTAGTCCAGCATCTCTCTGACCTTGTGTGACAGTTTCTCCATGTGGAAAGGTTTCTGGAGGAACCCGTTGCAGCCCCGGTCCAGAATCTCCTGAGCCTGGCCGGTGATGCTGTAACCGCTGGAAAGAAGAACCTTGATTTTGGGATTGATCTCCCGGAGACGATCGAAAGTCTCTCCCCCCGATATTCCCGGCATGACCATGTCCAGAATGACCAGGTCAATTTCATTTCGTTTTTCCATGTAAACAGCGATTGCCTCCTGGCCGCTCCCGGCCGCATAGACCAAGTATCCCATGGACTCCAGGAGCTCACGACTCACTTCCAGTACTATCTTTTCATCATCCACCAGCAGGATCGTCTCCGTGCCTCTGGCGATTGTCCCGGTCGTTGTCTTCTCCTTCACCACCTCCTTTTCCGAAGCGGGCAAATAGATGTTGAAAGTCGTCCCATGACCGAGCTTGCTGTACACATTGATCATTCCCCCGTGACCCTTGATGATCCCATAGACCGTTGCCAGTCCCAGGCCGGTACCTCTTCCCATCTCCTTCGTCGTGAAAAAGGGATCAAAGATGCGCTCCCGCGTCTTTGCATCCATCCCTGTACCGGTATCGGTCATTGATATCTTGATATATCGTCCCGCCTTCACGGCATTGGAAAGCGCTTGTTCACCGGTCAGAATAGTATTATCCGTCTCCAGATATATCTCGCCGCCCCCGGGCATCGCCTGCCAGGCGTTCACATAAAGATTCATGAATACCTGCTCCATCTGCCCCCGGTCCACCTCCACGATCCAGAGGTCATTCCCGTATTTCCGATGGATGGAGATCTCCTTTTTGGTTCTGCCGAACATAGAGGAGGTCTTTTTAATGATGTCGTTCAGATCGGCGGGTTTCACCTCATACCTTCCCCCCCGGGCGAACCCCAACAGTTGCTTCGTTAAATCCGCCCCGCTTTGCACCTGTTCCTCAATCCGTTTAAGCCGCCCATAATTGGGATGGGAGGAATCGAGATTCATCAACGACAGGGAGGTATATCCCTGAATCCCCATGAGCAGATTGTTGAAGTCGTGGGCGATGCCGCCGGCAAGGGTGCCGATGGCTTCCATCTTGTCCGCATGTTGCAAGCGCTCCGTAAGGGCACGGTTTTCTTCCTCTGCCCGCTTTCGGTCGGTGATATCGCGGACGATGCAAATCAACCCACCGCCATTAAGCGCCGTTAATGATATCTCCTGAGGATAAGTGCTTCCATTTTTTTTCTTTCCTCTTGCCTCCCCATGCCACCATCCTTTCTGGCTAAACTCGGTCATAATATCCTGATCGAATCTTTGCAGCTCATCTTCATCATAGAGAACACGCCATGATTTTCCTGTTAATTCCCGAGATGTATCGTAACCACAGATTCTTGCGTGAGCTTCATTCATATAAGTGTAAATTTGATCTTCGTTAAGGATGGCAATACCCTCCGCCGAAGCCTCCATGGCATCTGTTTGTTGCTTAAGTTTCACTTCGGCCCGCTTGTGCTCTGATTCCATCTGTTCCAGTTCCCGGATTCTTTGCTTTAAGAATAAATTCTCTTCGATCAGTTCTTTATTTGTCCTGGATGGATCTGTCATCTGGTGCTCCCTGTCGTGATAAGTTGTCTTAGCAAATGATTACCACGCTAACGGATCAATTGACTTCGATTATGTGGTTATCAAATTCAACTTTTTGGCCATGCCTGATTTTGCATCCCTTCCTGTATTCAACTTCTCCATCGACGGCGACACGCCCATTTTTGATGGCATATTTTGCAGTGCCGCCTGTCTCGCACAGGCCTGATGCCTTTAGAAGTTTATTAAGCTCAATGTAGTCTCCGGATAATGCGAAAATTTCCAAAATGTTACCTTCCCATCTCTTGATAAGTTCTTAATAAAGCAAATCCATCCGAGAGCGTCAATCTTTAAGTGGCTTGAAAAGGTATTCCAGTCCATTGATTTTTATTTCATAAACTGTCCTAAGCAGTTCACCCAGTTCGCCTTGAGGAAAGCCTTTCTGGGAAAACCAGATGACATATGGTTCTGGAAGATCGACAAGAAGACAGCCTGCATATTTTCCAAATGGCATTTTTGCTTTTGCCAGCTTCAAGAGGACGTTGTCATCAGGATGAACGTATGTGCGAACTTCTTGATCTTCAGAGATCATGGAACGCCCCCGCTACGAATAATGGACAGCAAGCCAGATGGTCTCCTGCTCAGGATCTGTCCATTCCACGCGATGCTTTTGATGTTTTTCAATATGGATGTAATCGCCAGGGCTCATCGTGATGTTTTCAGATTGATCTTCAAAACGAAGAACGGCGCTTCCCTTGAGGAGAATAACCCATTCATGTTCATGCTGATCATACCAGAAGCCTTCCGGTGAACAATGGCCATGAGATACGATTCTTTCTATCCGGAAAGTTTCTCTTCCAAGGATTGTCTCAAACAGTTCCTCCTTGAATTCTGGTGGGATATCATAAAAAAGGTTGTTAACATAAGTCATGGCCATTCAGTCACTCACATTAAACCAGATGGTAATACGAATTTTGCGTAGCTTATCATGCACTGGTCATGAAGCAACAGAAAAAAACTTCTTGACAATAGAACGATCGTTCTGTTATAGGGGAACCATGAAAGAAAAGAGATCCATCCAGAGTATCGAAAGATCCATGGCGGCTTTCTTCAGGGATAAAAGAAGGATGCCCACCTATGCGGAGATGATAGATCTTTTTGGTGTTAAATCAAAAAGCGTCGTTCATTTCTGGATCAATAAACTCATCCAGAAAGGCGTTATTGAGAAAGATGAAACAAATCATATCAGGCTCACCAGCACAGCATTCGGGATTCCTTTGGTTGGAGAAGTTGCGGCCGGATTCCCTTCTCCCGCAGAAGAAGTCCTTTGCGACATCATGTCCATTGATGAGTATCTGATAACAAAACCTGAGTCATCTTTCCTTCTGAAGGTCAGTGGCGATTCCATGATCGGTGCAGGTATCATGGAAGGGGATATGGTGATCATTGAAAAGGGTAAAGATCCGAAAACAGGCGACATTGTCATCGCTGAAGTGGATGGCGATTGGACGATGAAATATTTGCATAAGAAGGGGAAGCAGATTGTTCTGGAAGCAGCAAACCCGAAGTATCCTGACATTATAGCCAGAACGGAACTCAGGATAGGAGGCGTTGTGACTGCTGTGATCAGGAAATATCATCTGTAAGGAAGAGATTGCTAAAGATAACGGGATTTTTTGTCGATATAATAATTAAAACAAGTACATTCTACAGTGAGGATCAAATATGACAGTCAGAATATTGAGAGCACACGAATTGACGATACCGATTCATATTGGTGATCGGATTTCCATGATCATCCCGAGGAAGATCAATGTGACCGGAAAAATCAAGCATCTCGTTGAAGGCACTGCCTGGGATCGGCAGATCCTGAAGGGCGAGAAGTGGGTTGATTTATTCTGTTGGTCCATGCTTGGATTTTCGATGCTGTATTTTGGTATGGTATGTGTGAGCATGCTGACCAGATAATCCATTGATAAAAACCAAAACTCTACTGTGTCCTGAGAAGGCGAAACCCGAGGAGGCCGCTACGTTGATCCAGGCCGAAGTAGTCGCGATTCGCCGACCGGCAGAACCTGGCAATGCTGCTCCAGGAACCGCCACGACGCACACGCTTCAAGCCCGATGATGGTCCTGCCGGATCCGTCACACTGCCGGCGGAATATAACCGGAACCAGTCATGCACCCACTCATAGACGTTTCCGTGCATGTCGTACAAGCCCCAAGCGCTGGATGTCTTCTGCCCTACCTGGTGCGTCTTCGATTCGGAATTGGATCTAAACCAACCGGCATGCAATAAATCATCATCGCTATTTCCCGCATGAAACCTCGTCGTTGTCCCCGCTCGGGCCGCGTACTCCCACTGCGCCTCCGTGGGCAAACGGTACTTGTCAGTCCCCTCCATACTGTTGAGCTTCTGGATGAAACCTTGTACATCCTCCCAGGACACCTGTTCCACAGGGCAGTCGTCACCACAACTGCTGAAATGCGAAGGATTGCTCCCCATCACCCGCTTCCACTGCCCCTGGGTCAACTCCGTTGTCTGCATGTAAAAAGGACGGCTGATTGTTACCTGGTGCTGGGGGCTCTCGTCGCTATCTCGCCCCGTCTCGTCGCGGGGAGAACCCATCATAAACGTACCGGCGGGGATGAGGACAAACTTCGCACCCAAGGTCGGGCTGGTGAAGGTATTTATTCCTTTCTCTCGGGCTAATGAGTAAGGTACTAGACAAACCATTGTTAAAGATAAAGCAATAAGCATTAAAACAAACATCTTATTGAGCATTTATAATTTCTCCGTTATGTTGTTATACTTAACCATGGCCTTTCCGTATGTGGGCATCAATGCTATAAAAATTCATCAACATATTCCGGGGGGAAGTGTTCTCCCCGGTATCGGAGAAGCGCCTTTTTCAGGCATCGTTGAAACGCATCAACGACAACGGGATCGAAATGACTCCCCGAATCGCCTCGTAAAATGTCAAGCACCTTGTTCACGGGTACGCGATCATCTTTCAGAATCTCGCCAAAGGCGTACTTAGGATAGTCCCGTTTCGATGTCAGTGCGTCAAAGACATCGGCAACAGCCATGATTTTTGATTCCAGGGGAATTTCATCACCTTGAAGGCCCGCCGGGTACCCTTTGCCATTGATCCTTTCGTGGTGGCAACTGGCGATTTCAGGGACCCTCCGGAGATGTTCGGGGAAATGGAACTTTTCAAGGATGACCTTCGTCTTGACGGGATGGAGCTGCATCTCCTTAAACTCGTCAGGGGTGAAGTTGCCGTTCTTAGTGAGGATCTCATCACGGATGCCGATTTTGCCGATGTCATGGAGCAGGGAAGCATACCTTAGCACTTCAGATTGGTCTTGGCTGAGCCCCATTTCTCTGGCCATAAGCAGGGAATATTCCGTAACCCTTTCTGAGTGGCCTGCCGTGAAAGGATGTTTCGCGTCCACTGTGGCGGAGAGGGAACTGATAGATCGTTCAAAGGATAGCTTCAGCTCATCGACAAGCAGTGAATTTTCAAGGGCGATCCCTACCTGAGACACCAAACCTTTAATAAGTATTTCATCCTCCTGATCAAAACGATTCTTTCCCTTTTTATTGATAACCTGAAGCACCCCGATATGGCGTACGCGACGGCCTCTGATGGGTATACATAAGACGGAGCGAGTTCGGAACTGGTTCGCCTCATCATAGGTCCGATTGAAGTAGGGTAACTCCCAGGCGTCAGCTACATTGATCATCTCCCCGGACTCGGCAACGCGACCGCTGATGCCTTCTCCCAGAGGCAGGCGTATCTGACCAATGCCTTCGGCAACTCTCGTCCAAATTTCACGCTTCTCCCAATCAATCACATAAAGGCTGGTGCGTTCAGCCGCCATGGCATTCGTAACCTTGCCGATGATTAATGGAAAGAGGCGATCAAAATCCAGTTCTGAGGTCAGATCCGATGCCATGGCGATCAGGCCGGCAAGAATTTCCTTGATGCGGTCTCGCTCCTGAATCTGATCTGCCGCAGTCTGGAATATCTCGTTGAAGGAACGGATGATACTTTGTATTTCGTTTTCTTCGTTCCCCTGCGAGGATTTGCTCTGGGTGTCGGAAAGATAACTATCATCGACTTGCAGATTCTGCCCGGCAAATTCCTTTTTCCCCGCACTGACCTCCATCGTCCTCATGTTGATTTCGGCCGTGACCCTTTCCAGGAAGGTGAACCACCTGAACATGAGAAAGAAGGTCAGCAGGGGAAAGAAGAGGAGAACCATCACAGCATAAGTAAAAACATCCCTCAGTTTATCTATCTCATCCGCATTGAGAACCGGTAAAAGGTAATAATAGCCGGCGAAAATAACAATCAGGACGGGGAAAAGGGTGGAAATAAAAAAAGATATCAGAAATATTTTCTTAGATTTTTCCTCGGTTAATGAACGAAAAAAAGACATCGGCGAATTCCGTTTTAGATACCTTCACCACAAAATAATTGGCGCCAGTAATTTTTTATACCTGTATCAAAATTCCTGAGAGAATGCCAATACTGATTAAGGGTTCGAAACGAAGAACAATAGGCTTATAGCTGGCGCTCATTGTCGTTTTAAGGCCACTTTCTTATATTTCATGTTTGACAGTTCATAGAATATCAGTTATCAAGCTAAACTTAAGACCATTCTTTTTTATCGCCATGTTGGTAAATGACCACTGCGATGGGGAGGCGTCTTTGCCAAGGGGGGCTCTTTTTTGTATTTATTAATCTCATCATACCATTGTCATCCTGAGGATCGATTTCTACATGAATGAAAATGATACGACCGGGCGGGAATGCTGGCTAAAAGAGGATTCCTATCGCCAGATAGTTGAGTCCATAGACGAGGCCATCTTTGAATTAGACACCGTGGGCTATTGCCGCTACGTCAATAGCGCGGGAGTCCGGATCAGCGGATATTCCATAGCGGAGCTGATCGGGATGCACTTTGAGAAACTCGTTAAACCAGATTATCGAGAGCAGGTCTGGAAAGTTACAGGTCGCCAGTTCCTCAAAAAAATTCCCAGCATCTACCACGAATTCCCGATGATCACCAAAGACGGCCGCGAAAACTGGATCGGTCAGAATGTCCACCTGCTCCTCAAGGAGGACGAGATCACGGGAATACGCTGTGTCGCTCGCGACATTACCGAACGAAGAAAAATGGAAGAAGCACTGCGGGAAAGTGAAGACCTCTTCCGTACCCTTGTAAGCCGCATGCTCGATCCCGTCATCATCATCGGTTGGGATGGCGCCATACTTTTCGGAAACCAGGCCATGGCCCGCATGATGGATTTTGCTTCACCCGAAGAGGCTTTAGGCAGGAACATGACGGAATTCCTCCATCCGGACAGTCTGATGAAGGCGGCGCAGAGTATTCAAAAGACGAGTCAAGCCGGGCAGGAGGGGACCGTTGAGGAATATCGACTCATAACCAGGGATGGCCGTTCGCTTTGGGTGGAGGGCATTGGGACCAACATTCCTTTTCGGGGGGTAACAGCGGATCTTGCCTGTCTCCGGGATATTACCCGCCGCAAGCAGGCGGAGGAGGAACTGCGGAGGGTCAACGAAGACCTGGAAGAAAAGAACCTCCAGTTGCAGAATTCTCTTGAGCAAGTCAATCAGTTGGCCGTTGTTGCCCAGGCGGCGAATGTGGCGAAAAGCCAGTTTTTAGCCAACATGAGTCATGAAATTCGCACGCCGATGAACAGCATTATCGGCTTCACGGACATACTTCTCGACTCGGCCATGACCCCTGACCAGACTGATTATCTGCGGACCATCAAACGCAGCGGCGACGCCCTCCTGTCCCTTATTGATGATATCCTGGATCTTTCGAAGATTGAAACCAGTCATGTGCAGTTGGAACGGGTGGATTTTGACCCGGAATTGATGATTTACGAGGTATGCGACCTGATTCAGCCCCGCCTTGCCGGCAAACCCGTGGAGCTTTTCTGCCGTATCGCCGATGAGACACCGGCCCGGATCAAGGGAGATCCCGCCCGTTTTCGGCAGGTGCTCCTCAACCTGCTGGGAAACGCCGTCAAGTTTACCGAAGCAGGAGAAATCGGCGTCGATCTTGGTGTGGATGGTGGAGAAGATGATCGGGTCAGGTTACATATTAAAGTCCGGGACACCGGCATCGGAATCCCTGCCGACAAGCTCGAATTTATTTTTGGTTCCTTTCAGCAGGTTCAGGGGGACTCGACACGACGATACGGGGGAACGGGGTTGGGATTGTCCATCAGCCGCGAACTGGCAAGCCTGATGAACGGAAATCTATGGGCGGAAAGTGAGCTTGGCCGGGGCAGCGTCTTTCATTTTGTCGTGGCCTGCGAGGGGACGACAGCGCCTCGGGAAGAGTCGGTTCTGTTTGCTTCCCTCCAGGGGAAAAGGGTCCTGGTCGTTGATGATCACCCCGCCAATCTTGATATCCTGGGACACCTGCTGCGACGGCAGGGGATGGTTGCCACCCTCCTCGGTAAATCCACCGATGTCGAAGCGACGGTCCTGCGCGCCGCTGGGGAAGACAAGCCTTTTGAACTCGCCATCATCGACATCCAGATGCCGGGTATGGACGGTTACGAAACGGCCCGGCTTATTCGCCATTTGGAGGATAAAATTCCACGAATCCCGCTGCTCGCGTTTTCATCTTCGACGGAAGGGATGCTCCGGCGCTTCCAGGAGGCCGGGTTCAACGCTTATCTCCGAAAACCCGTTCGCCGCAAGACCCTCATCGATGTTCTCGCGAGGATTATCGGAGACGGGAATCATGCCGGGGCTAACGAGTCGGAAATCCTTGTTACCGAACAATCGGTAAGCCCCAATCTCAAGCAGGAGGTGCTGATTCTCCTTGTGGAAGACAACCCCGACAACCAGCTCCTGATGAAGCGCATTCTGACCAAAGCGGGTTACAATATCGAAATAGCGGGGAACGGCCGGGAGGCCGTCGAGGCATACCGGGAGGCGCCCGAACGTTATGATCTCATCCTGATGGATATCCAGATGCCCGAGTTGGACGGCTATGGGGCTACAGAGGCGATCAGGGCACTGGAACTGGAACGGATACGAGGATCGGCAGAAAACGCCGCGGCTCCGAAAGCAGTACCTATTGTTGCCCTTACGGCCCACGCCATGGTGACGGAGCGGGAACAATGCCTGAGCAGAGGAATGAATGATTATATGACCAAACCCATCAAGCGGGAAAAGCTCTTTGAGATGATCCGCCGCTGGGTCGCCCATGAGGGGTAGGAAAGGGGGTGGAGAGGGGCGGAGGAAACCATAAGAAGGATTGTCATGGTTCTGAGTTGATCCCGGATTATCATTGATGTGAAGGAAAAAGGAGGAGATATACATGGGAAACATTTTGCCCCCGTTAACGGAAGAAGAAAAGAAGCGCTTTACTGTAATCAATAAAGAAAATCTTGAATATCTCATGAACCGGTACAACAAGGTGAATCGTTGGGTCATCGCCGATATGATTCGCCGGAGCGCCTACCACTACCCAGACAAAGCCGCCATCATCTATAAGGACAAAACCCTGACCTATGCCCAGTTGGAGACGGAATGCAACCGCGTCGCCAATGCGCTCCGGGACTTGGGGATTCAGAAGTACGACCGCGTGGCGATCCTGGCCCACAACACGATCCATCACGTCCTGATCTGGATGGCCTGCTGCAAGATTGGGGCGATCTATCTGGCCATCAACTATCTCCTCCGGGGGAAAGACATCTCCTATTGCATCAATCATTCGGAGAGCAAGGCCTTCATTGTTGAAGACGCCCTGTTTGACTTGGTGAAAGACGTCCTCGACGATATGCCGACGGTGAAAACCTGGATATGGTCCGACCAGGTGGCGGGACAGCCCCCGGTCAGCGACCGTTTCCTGAATTTCGACGACTGGTGCGGAAAATGCCCCGCCACGGAACCGGACACACTCCTCCATATCGAAGACCCCTGCCAGATGACTTATACCAGCGGCACGGAAGCCCTGCCCAAGGGTGTCATAATCAGTAACCAGGCCCTTATGGCCCAGTATATGGGAACGATCGTGGACGGTCAGTACGATGAGGACGACATCAACATCAACGCCCTGCCTATCTATCACTGCGCTCAGCGGGACGTCTTCATGAACCCCGTCTTCTGGGTGGGAGGGACGAATGTCCTGATGATGCCCGACATCGGTCAGATCCTGAAGAACATCGCCATTTACAAGGCGACGATGTTCTTTGCCCCCCCCACGGTCTGGATCGGCATGCTTCGTAATCCCGAATTCAGCAATCAGGATCTGTCCAGTCTCAAGAAAGCTTACTACGGGGCTTCGATCATGCCGTTGGAGATCCTCAAGGAGATGATGGAGCGCCTCCCCGGCGTGAAGATTTACAACTACTACGGCCAGACGGAGCTGGCGCCCTATCACACGATCCTCAAGGCCAAGGACGCCCTTGCCAAGCTTGGTTCGGCGGGATTGGGCGGCCTGAACATGGAGAGTCGCCTGGAAGACGATGCGGGGACGCCGATTGGCAAGCAGGATATTCCCGGTGAGATCTGCGGGAAGGGCCCCCATGCCCTGATCATGTACTTCAAGGAGCCGGAGAAGACCGATGAGGCCATGAAGGGCGGCTGGTTCCATTCCGGGGACATCGGCGTCATGGATGCGGATCGCTACATTACCGTCGCGGATCGAAAGAAGGACATGATCAAGACGGGCGGGGAAAACGTTCCGACCCGGGAGGTGGAAGATGCGGTCTATCTGGACAAGCGGGTCCAGGAGGTAGCGGTCATCGGTCTGCCCGATCCCAAATGGGTAGAAGTCGTGACGGCTATTGTCGTCCTGAAACCGGGAGAGACGATGACCGAGCAGGAGCTCATTGCCCACTGCCGCAACGAACTGGCAACCTTCAAATGCCCCAAGAAGGTCTTTTTCGTGGAGGCGCTGCCCAAGACGCCGACGGGCAAGATCCTGAAGCGGGAAATGCGGGTTACCTTCAAGGACCGCTGAGTGCTCCAGGTTTCAAATAAGGACCGGTAGATTTTGAGATTCAAATCATTTCCGGGGGCTGGCTTGTTTTCCACAAGAGAAGCCAGCCCCTTTATATGAAAATCCCCCCATCCCCCCTTTACCAAAGGTGGGTAAGGGAGGATTTTCATGTTTCGTTGTGCCCGCTACGGGCATGGGGGTTAATATGAGAATATTTCGGATTTATTATGGACGTCCTCCTCGTCAATCCGCGCTTTAACGGCGCTTCGGAAGTATCGCCCCTGAGCCTCGAATGCCTGGCCGCGCCTCTTCTTGCCGATGGACTTTCCGTAGCTATTGTTGACATGGATATCGGCTCCGAGGAGGAAGCCCAGGTCCTTTTGATGGATGCCCTGGAAGGGGGAAAACCCATGGTCATGGGCGTCACCACTCTCTCCGGCAGTATCGCCGCTGCCCTGGCGGCATGCGGGACGGCAAAAAAGATCCATCCCACCATCAGGACGGTCCTGGGAGGTATCCACGCCACCGTACTTCACGAGGAGATCCTCAGGGAAAATAAAGAGGTGGATGTGGTTGTCCGGGGCGAAGGGGAGGAAACCCTTCGGGAGCTTATAAAGGGTAATTTTGCGCCGGCTTCCCTGGAAAAGATTGCCGGAATCAGTTACCGGCAGGACCATCGTATTATGTGCAATCCCGACCGCCCCCTCCTGAAGGATCTGGGGGATATGCCGCCCCCGGCTTTACAGATTCTGGACAACCGGGGCTATCGGACCCGCAGCCTGTCTTCCAGCCGCGGGTGTTACCACAACTGTCGTTTCTGTTCGATTCAGAGCCTCTATCAGGGGATTGTCCGTCCGGAGCCGCTGGAGAAGATCTTTACCGGGATTCGGGACTTGCGGAATGCCGGGGCGAAACGGATCATGTTCACCGATGATAATTTTACCTTCCATCCCCGGCGCGTCCGGGAGATCTGCGGGATGATGGTTCAGGAAGGACTGGCGCAGGGTACCGAATTCTACGTCCAGGGGCGGATAGACGATTTCTGCCGCCAGCCGGTCATGGCGCAGTGGCTGAGCGAGGCGGGTTTCAAGGCCGTCTATGCCGGGGCGGAATCGGGGGCGCAGGAAATTTTGGATCGCTACGGAAAGGGCATGGCAACGGCAGACCTGAAGCGAGGCGTATCCTACTGCATCGAGCAGAACCTCATGCCCGTGGTCAGCTTCATCCTTTTCGGTCCCTGGGACACTGCCGAAACGATGCTGAAAACGATCCGGCTGGCCAAGGAACTATTCGAAAACGGGGCGGAAATCGCCTATACGGAATGCCTGATTCCTTTCCCGGGAACACCCGTGCAGGCAGAACTGGAAAAGGATGGCAAGTGGAGGGAATCAGGGGGTGTTTACTATTTTGAATCCTATACGGGAATGGCCATGGACTGGGTTCTTAAGGTGTGCGATCTGGCTCGGGACATGGCCCGCCTTATCTATGGTGACGAACCACTGTTTCCCGTCCGCCGGGTCTATTATGAATTTTCGCTGCTGGAATTTTTCATCCAGGGGCAGACACCGCCGGTTTATGACTCCTGGCTTGCCCTCTTACCCACCACCGCCGGGCGGGATGGCGCCCGGGAGGCGAACAGACGACAGATGGAAAGTGCGCTGCGTGATCTTTTGTAAGTAGCATCACTTTCGTCCAAATCAACATCCGCCTAAGTCCTTATTTGTCGGGCTTTCCAGGGAGCGATCAGTGTCGTGGGAATGGCATTTGTCTGCATAGATTTTTTTCGTGTCATACCGACTTACCGTAACAATTCATAGGCCACCTCCTTGGCCTTTAAATCATACAAAAAGTGTTACCTATGTAGATAGAATAATATGTTATCTATCTCTCCGTTCGGTCAGTTGAGCGGGAGCGCAGGCATATGCGACGAAGCCTCCGAGGGCCATGATAGGAATGCCCGTGAGACGGACAACGCCGGATCCTTGCTGTAACCACCATTCGATACTGGCGCGGGCGCCCTCGATTCCTACGAGACCCGTCAGAGCCGTCACTATGCCGGTAATCAAAATTATGTAGCCCAAGATACGGAGTGCCTTCGGCGCGCGAGAAGCCGCTGCTACCGTGATCAGGACTAGACCAAAGGCGACTCGAACCGTAGCCAGGACGTAGAACGCACCGGAAGTTACAAAGTGTTTGGCGATCCAGACGAAAACGGCCGGCGCGATGATGCCGCCAGTGCCGACGGCGAGGATACAAAGACCGAACACGAATGCTAAAGTTTTCATAACGCCTCCTTCGCGCTGCCTCATTCGGCCTTCAATAAATACAAGCATCAAGTATGGAAAGCACCGTGTCGAGCGCCTCATCTGATGCCTTGCCGATGAACTTGATCTTACGGGCTTGATAATCAATGGATTTCATCTGCTCAACCATGACAAAACCGGTTATATTTGGGTCGTTTGTTACGGATTTCATTTACCACACTTCCTTACCGAGTGGTTTGCCCCAATCCGTTTCTCCGGGAGTGTAGTTTTCAGGTATACGTGACACCAGTTCTTGCAGACTCACTTTGCCGCGGACACGTCTCAGCGGAGCTATAACAATCATACCGTCTCGTACGGCCACATCAACGTCGTCCCCAACAGAAATACATGCGTCTTCAAGAACCCGTCTTGTAAGGCGTAATCCCTGACTGTTTCCCCATTTCTGAATTTTTGTAATCATATTTAAACCTCCTATGGCTACACCCGTAATCCCCTCATCACCGCGGCATCAGCGCAAACACACCCCAGCCCATGTATTCACGCGTGTAAGAGGCGTAGCGCTCGGGTTCCGAGGTCAGTTTGGATCGAACATCTTTGGCTAACTCGTCGTCGGGATTGGCTTCAAGCCATCGGCGCATGGTGAGCCATTTGGCCGCCTCGTATCTGTCCCAGCCGTCTTGGTCAGCCAGAACCATTTCAACGACGTCGTAGCCAAGGTGGCCGAAAGACGCGAGAAGTTCAGGAAGCATGAGAAAGTCGGAGATTGAGTTGGCAAGACACCCCTTGGCAACATCTTCCGTCGACGGTAACTGCCGCCAGTAGGGCTCGCCGATGAGGATGATCCCTCCGGTGCGCAGGCTCCGCGCCAGAAGCTCGATAGTGCCGATGACTCCCCCGGCGATCCAAGTGGCACCGACACAGGCTGCCACACTGGCCTTCTCGTCAGAGACGTAGCCGGAAGCATCGCCATGGATAAACTTGACTTGATCGGCGACGCCGAGTTCTACAGCACGGAGTTTCGCTTGCTCGGTGAACAACTGGCTCATGTCGATGCCGGTGCCGATGACGCCGTGATCGCGTGCCCAGGTGCACAGCATCTCCCCCGAACCGCTGCCGAGGTCTAGCACTCGAGCCCCCGATTCCAGACGCAGCGCCGCGCCGAGAGTGGCGAGCTTTTCGGGTGTGAACGGGTTATGGATGCGGTGAGCACTCTCAGTGATGTTGAATATCCGTGGAATGTCCAATGCAGAAAATCTCCTTTCGGGTGTGAATAGATTCAGTCACTGCCTAACGACGAATTCATCCGCCGAGGTACGAGGTCGGCTGGAATGAATTGTGTACGCCCGGCATGGGCGTGAACTTATGGGGTGCAAGTCCCCTGTATATGAATCCTGTCAATGAGTTACATTGACATAAATACTAGCCGAAGGCAAGGGCGGAACCGCGAGGGACCGTCCGAAGGAAGCCGGAGCGCAAAGCTATGAGCCGACGAACAGAAACAGCATACAAGGCTGAGTCTCCGGGCAAGTCAGCACAACATGACAAAGCCCCGGATTCGGGAGATACGGTAAATGCTGCGGTTGCATAGTCACAGTTCACGTTCTTATCCGGGG